>CAMJGB010000131.1 GCA_946405115.1 uncultured Clostridia bacterium
GATACAGCAGGGACAGGCTCTTCTTGATACTGCACAGGCACAGCTTGCTGCACCGGAGGTAAGACTTCGTGAGACACAGGCGATGCTTGATGAGGGAAGAGCTCAGCTTGAGTCAGGTTATGTTCAGATAGAAGATGCTAAGACCCAAGTGCGTAATTCTCTTCGTTCTGCGATTACGGCAATTCTCGGCGAGGATATCGCGAACAGTATCGACTGGTCTGAAAGCTCATATGTAATAGATCTTAACGATCCTAATGCTACGGCAACCCAGCTTCACATTTCTGCGGGTCTTACGATAGACCTTAAACGTTCTTTGGGAGATAACATTTTCTCTGCGATAGCTTCCTTAGGAATCCCTGAGGAGGACCTTCGTGCTGCATATGAGGCCACAACAGGTATGATCATCGAGATCATAGACGGAAGGCCTGTGCTTGAGTTCATCGTAGATCAGATAGTTGCTGCTTATAATGCCATTGATTCAAGATACGATGAGTTCGCATCTACTGCACAGACTTGGGACAGCTATCATGATCTTTATATCGCAGGTCTTGCAAGATACAACGAAGGACAGGCAGCTTACGATGCCGGTATGGCTCAGTATCTTGCAGGACGTGAGGCATTAAATAACGGTATAGCTGAGTACAATGCGGGTGTACAGCAGTATCAGGACGGACTTGCTCAGTACAATGAGGCGAATGCGCGTTATCTTGACGGTGAAGCACAGTACCAGGCCGGTCTTGCTGAGTTTAATGCAAGATGCGAAGAATATCAGCGGGCAGAGCTACAGTATGAAGAGGGTGAGGCTCAGTATGAGCAGGGGCTTGCCGATTATGAATCAGGACAGCAGCAGCTCGAAGAAGGTTTGGCGGCTCTCGAAGAGGGTGAGTCTGAATACTCTGACGGCATCGTTCGTTATAACGAAGGACAGGAAAGACTGCAGCAGGCTATGGATGATCTTGAACTTCTGCAGCAGTGCCATTGGTCAGTATTAAGTGTTGAAGGAAATGCAAGTTATCTTCAGCTTAGAACTGATGTAAGAAATGTATCCGACATGGGAGGTACGTTTGCTTTTGTGTTCGTTTTGGTAGGCGCCCTTGTTATCTATGCAACGGTCGGTCGTATCATTGAAGAGCAGAGAAGACTTGTAGGTGCTACCAAGGCATTGGGCCTTTATAACCGTGAGATATTCATGAAGTATCTTGCTTTCGGAAGCACCGCTACCATATTCGGTGAGATCCTCGGAATTATCTTTGGTTATGCAGTAATCCAGAAGATATACCTCATGCTTTACGGAACAAATTACACGTTTGACGTAAGTCGGAAAGCACTTATTATCTGGCTTACTGTCGTTGTGTTTATAGCAGGTGTTGCCATCTCATCTTTGACAGTATGGTTTGCTTGTTCAAATCTCATGCGTTCTTCTGCTATCGAATTAATGAAGGATACGGTTCCTACTTTCGGAAAGGCTTCTGGTAAGTATCGTTCCAAGAGCGGTAAAGGTTCGCTTTACGGAAGAATGATCTTATTTAATATGCTCTCGGATAAGAAGAGAGTTCTTGTTACCATAGCAAGTATCGCCGGAAGCTGCACATTGCTCGTAACAGGTATGTCGCTTAACTTTAGTATCAATCAATCGATAGATGCACAGTTTAAGCAGGTAGAGGTTTATGACCTGAGGATTGGTTATGACAGACTTATATCTGATCGTGCCGATAAAAGAATCGAAGCGGTTCTTGATCGTTACGGTGCATCCTACATGCCTATAAGAATTGGATATAACGCATATGATGCTAACGGCAAGATCAGTGCGTTCGAGATGATCGTTGGTGATCTTGAGACATTGAACGGATTCTATGAGCGACACGATCCTAATTCAAATCAGCTTATAACAGACAACAGCGACGGTATCTGGGTGTTCCAGAGGTTAGCTGAGACTTTGAATGTTAATCCCGGAGATGAACTTGTTCTTTACGACAGTAATATGAACCCTCATAGGGTAAGGGTTGCCGGTGTATTCACGGTTTATGTAGGAATACAGGTCGTCATGTCGCCTCAGACTTATGAGCAGACTTTTGACAAGGCTCCTAATTACAATGCTTTGCTCGTTAATCTTAACGGTGTGGCCCCTGACGATGTTGTGAATGATGTTTCTTCAATCGAAGGTTTTACAACAGCGTTCGACGTTGAAGCGCGTTATGAGCACGTTAAGAGTGTAGCGTCAGTACTGAATTATATCTCGGCACTGTTCGTCGGAGCAGCAGGACTCATGGCTTATTTCATCTTACTTAATCTCGTTAACATGTATGTCCATCAGAAGACGCCTGAACTTACCATAATGAGAGTAAACGGATTCAGGGTTAAGGAAGTCATACGTTACGTATCTATCGAGCTTATCGTATGTAACGTATTCGGAATCATATTCGGATTGCTCCTTGGCTCATGGCTCTCGTATAGAGTACTGCAGCTTATGGAGTCTATAACATTGCACTTCGTTAAGAACATTCAGTTCGGCGCATGGGGAATAGCTGCTTTCTTTACGATATTCTTCAGTTCTCTCGTAGGTTACTGGGCACTTCGTAAAGTTAAGGACCTTAAGCTTACGGATATTAACAATTAATTTGGTATAATCTCAAAAAGCGGAGGTGACGATTATGGATTTTATGGAACTTGCTAAGGCGAGATATTCAGTCAGAAAGTATAAGGACACGAAGCTTACAAAAGAGCAGATCGACAGATTGCTCGAGGCTTCAAATCTTGCTCCTACAGGTAAAAATAATCAGCCTCACCGCATATATGTGCTTCAGAGTGAAGAAGCTCTTAATAAGATTAATGAGATTACTCCCTGCGCATTTCACGCTCCCGTGGTATTTATGTTCACTTATAACAAGGACGAGGATTGGAAGAATGCTCGTGAGGAAGGTATCCACTCAGGTATAGAAGATGTATCGATCGTCGCCACTCACGTGATGTTCGAGGCGGTTGAGATGGGACTCGGCACTTGCTGGGTAAATGCTTATCCTAACCTCGAGGCTGAGAAGGCTTTCAACATTCCTGAGAATGAGAAGTCCGTACTGCTTCTTCCCATAGGTTATCCTGCTGATGATTCAGAGCCTTCGGAGCGTCATACATTGAAGAAGGATATTGATCAGATAGTAAGATATCTGTGATGAGTTTTTATGAAGACAGAAAGACCTTATATCAAAGCAACTATTACACCCAAGGCTGAGAAGGCTGTTAAGCGCGGCCATCCGTGGGTATACGGTGAGGAGATTACATCTTTATCGGAAACTCCCGCGAACGGCGACATTGTCGATGTATTCGCAGGCAATTCCTGGCAGGGTTCGGGATTCTATAACGCTAATTCGAAGATAACCATTCGAATCTTCTCGCGTAACAGCAACGATGTCTTTGATGAGAACTTCTGGAAGCGCCGCATTCAATATGCGATAAGCTACAGAAAGACAGTTATGCCGGGAGACGACTTCAAGTGCTGCCGTCTGATTCACGGCGAGGCAGATCAGATGCCGGGACTTACCGTAGACCGTTATGAGGACATTCTCTCTGTTGAGATCGCAAGCCTCGGTATGGAATGCATCAAGGATACTATCTATATCGCTTTGATAGAAGCTCTTGCAGATCAGGGCGTTGTAGTAAACGGCATCTATGAGAAAAATGAGATCGCACTTCGCACTAAGGAAGGTCTTGATCTTTACAAGGGTTGGTATGATGCGATCGATCATCCCGAATATGCAGTAGCAGCCATCACCGAGAATGGAGTTAAGTATCACGTTGACATCGAGAACGGACAGAAGACGGGCTTCTTCTTAGATCAGAAGTATAACCGCGCTGCTGCGGCAAGAATAGCTTTGGGCAAGACTGTGCTCGATTGCTTCACACATACGGGATCTTTCGGCCTTAATGCTGCATTAGGAGGCGCTAAACACGTAACTTCCGTCGACATCTCCGACACTGCCATCATGATGGCTAAGGAGAACGCTGCTCTTAACGGGCTTTCTGACAAGATTACTTACGAGTGCGCTGACGTGTTCGATTATTTAACTGAGCTTGAGAAAAGAAAGTCCCGCGAGTTTGACTACATCATTCTTGACCCTCCGGCTTTCACCAAGTCACGTGAGACAATCGACTCTGCGGGAAGAGGGTACAAGGAGATAAACCTTAAGGCTATGAAGATACTTCCCAGAGGCGGCTACCTTGCTACATGCTCGTGCTCGCACTTTATGTCGGAGGCGCTTTTCGAAAAGGCTATTAACAGTGCCGCTTACGATGCGGGAAGAAGCTTAAGGCAGATAGAGAAGCGCACGCAGGCTCCGGATCACCCGATCCTGTGGAATGTACCCGAGACGTATTACCTTAAGTTCTATATATTTCAGGTGTTTTAAGAAGCTGCCGTCTGTATCTGGACGGCGGCAGTTTTTTATACTCGGCAAAAACCCTGTTAAAGGAAGGTATGCTTTTAAATCCCGAGAGCATCGCAATCTCTGTTAAAGTCAGACCTTCTTCCGTAAAGAGGGAGACGGCTTTCTCCACTCTTATTGCATTAAGCCATTTGCTGTAATTTAATCCTATGACCTCTCTGAAAGCTCTGGAGAAGTAGTCCTTGTTAAGGCCTGCGCGTTCTGCCATAGCCGTCAGCGAGAGATCGTCCGTGGTCAGATTGTTCTTGATGTAGTCGGTGACGGAGATGATGTTATTAAGTGTTATGTCGGAGATTGTCTTGCCGCCGTCGTTAGAGATGTCGGCCTCAAGCTCTCTGTGATGCTCGTCGAGAACGAGCATGAATTCCAGAAGTATCATGGCGCACCTCATCTCACGGTTGTTATTGTCCGTGTGCCATGCATCAACCATTTTATCAATTATTGATATAAGTTTTTTGAGAAGTACGGGGTGCGAATTGATACACAGTATGTGAAGATCACGGTAGATCGTGACGATTCTTTTGAAGTCAAAAAGTGAGTCTGCGATCTTGTTGCTGTACTGTATAACCGTTGCAGATTCACGGTCTGCGTCGACGATCTCATGAGATTCCATTGGCCAGATGAGAATGATGTCGCCTTCCTTAAGCGAATAAAGTCTGTCGTCAATCCTGTATATGTTTTTGGCGCCTTTGCCGACTACGATTATCTCTCCGTAGGCATGTCTGTGTGAGGGGAAAGACCGTCCTTCAGCCCCTTCTGAAATGTTGATTGCCCTTGTATTGTTGAATGATAAGTATTCGTAGCCTGCTGAATCCATACAAAATACCTCATGTCAAAATCTGATAGAAATACATCTCGGAATATGAGAAGAATAATATCAGCATTTGGTTATTATGTGAAGTAGGAAGGAGAGCACGACTATGAAGAAAGCACTTTTTATCGGCGGAACCGGAACTATCAGTACAGCAATAGTAAGACGACTCTCTGAAGATCCCCTCTGGGAAGTGTATGTGCTTAACAGAGGTAACAGGACTGATGTAATCCCCGGAAATGTTAAGCTTATCAAGGC
>CAMJGB010000132.1 GCA_946405115.1 uncultured Clostridia bacterium
ATCAAGAAAGTTTCCGGCATTAAGTGAAAGCGCATAGAAAGCGTAGATGGCAAGTTCATAAGTATCCTTTGCATTCTCGCTTTGCATTACAGACCAGCTTAAGCACTCTGAAATGTGGCCTGCAACAGCCATAGCTTCAAGGCTGTCCATGATGCCTGTGTTACCTGATATCACATTGCCTTCTTTAAGATAATAGAATCCGTGACTTACCGTTACTACGAAGTCGCAGTACGAAAACGGCAATGAAGCGAATGAATTCTTGGATGATTTGCCGGAGACACCCTTAACACATATGTTAACGATACCCCGGTCTCTTGTAAGAACCTGAATTATGCGGTCTTTCTCTTTAAACTCGGAGGTTTTCAGTATGATCCCTTTGAACGTCTCGGGATCAGAGGGCATTATCGTCCTCGCTTCTGAATCCATAGCTTCGTAAGAGAGTATCGTTATTCTTCCAATCCTCTCTAACCTTTACATAAAGCTCAAGGAAGACCTTACAGCCGACAAGTCTCTCGATATTGATTCTTGCCGAAGTACCGATACGCTTGATCATCTGACCGTTCTTACCGATGATGATGGCCTTGTGAGTATCCTTCTCGCAGATAATCGTTGCCTTGATTACAACGCACTTACGGTCGTACTCATCCTTCGCAGTATCATCATACTTATCTTCGAAAGAATCGATCTCTACAGCAGTACCGTGAGGAATCTCCTGATCAACAAAGTGCAGAATCTGCTCTCTTATAAGCTCAGCAGAGATGGTTCTCTCAGACTGGTCAGTCATATACTCGGAATCAAAGAGCCTCGGTCCTTCAGGAAGAAGATCTGAAAGTATCTTAAGAAGCACATCGATGTTATCTCCGGTCTTAGCAGAGATAGGTACGATGTCAACATAATCATAAAGTTCTGAGTAAGAACCGATTATCGGAAGAAGACTTTCCTTACTTACGTCATCTGACTTATTTACTGCAAGAACAACCCTTTTGTTATTCTCCTTACAAAGCTCGAGAAGCTTCTTCTCAACAGCACCGGGCTTTGAGAATCTGCCGTCTACGATAAACAACACGGCATCAGCATTCTTCGCACTTGCAAAGCTGTTGCCGACCATGATCTTACCAAGCTTATTACTGGGGTTATGTACACCCGGAGTATCCGTGAAGATGATCTGTGTATCATCAGTGTTATAGATTGATCTGATATTAGTTCTCGTGGTTTGAGGCTTATGCGATACGATAGCAACCTTCATGCCCGTGATGTAGTTAATGAAGGTGGACTTACCAACATTAGGACGACCGAGAATGGAAATGTATCCGCAGTGCTTTGCCATGGATCCTGCAGGATAAGCAATGTTGTCATCCTTATGATCCGTAAGCTCGCTTTCCTCATCACCGATTGCAAGACCGATGTCACTCATCATTTCTTTTTGTGCTGCGATCATCTTCTTCTCGTCCTGCTTTTCGATGTGGTCGTAGCCTACAAGGTGGAGCAATGAGTGTGCCGTGAGAAAAGCCACCTCGCGCTCGATGCTGTGTCCGTACTTATCGGCGTTGTTATAAGCCTCATCGGGATTAATGAGGATGTCGCCGAGATTAAGGATGCGGTTGCCGTCCTCATCAAGCTCGAAGTCGATCTCGGAAGTTTTATCGAGAAGCTTACCGTTCTTCATATCAAGTATCGGGAAAGAAAGAACATCGGTAGTCTTATCGATGTTACGTGTTTCCCTGTTAGTCTCATGCATCTCATCAGAGCCGATGAAAGTAAGCGTAGCATATGCGTCTTCCATTACCTTGAGAGGGATATCAGAAGCGTATCCTCTTGCCTCGAAGGAATCTGCAAGCTTGTCAATATATGCCTTCCAAGACTCAACCTTAGAGTCTTCAAGTCCTGTGCAATCGTTAATTATCTCTATTCTCATTTAGGATATGCGATCCTTTCGTGAAGTGTTCCTGCGTAAACCTGCTTAAAGGAAGCGACGATCTTCTCGAGATCATCGAAAGAAAGACCGGAATTAATGAGCTGATCCTGGTCGATCTTATCCTTGATAAGTCTTCTTACAAGCTTCTCTATCTCTTCTACGTCGCTAAGCTTATTGGAACGTATTGCAGCTTCTGCTGTATCCGCGATCATGACAACTGCGGATTCCTTGGAACTCGGAATTCTGCCCTGATACTTGAACTCGTTGATATCAGGTGCAGGAAGGCCCTGCTCCTCAGCTTCCTTACAAGCTTTGTAGTAGAAATAACCGGGATAAGTAGTACCGTGATGCTCCTCAATGATCCTTACAAAAGACTCAGGAAGATGGTGCTTTCTTGCAAGCTTAACTCCGTCTCTTGTATGTGCAGTAATGATGCTTACGCTCTCCATAACGGGAAGATCATTATGAGGATTATAGCCGTCAGCCTGGTTCTCCGTGAAGAAGTTAGGATTCTCAAGCTTACCTATGTCATGGAAGTAACTTACAACTCGGCAGAACAATGAATCTGCACCGATGGCATCCGCAGCAGCATCGGCAAGGGATGCGACCATCATGGAATGGCTGTATGTACCGGGAGCTTCAAGGAACAATCTCTTAAGCAAAGGATTGCCGGGCTGTGAAAGCTCGATGAGCTTAACAGGTGATACTACCTTTGATACAAGCTCAACAAGAGGCATGACACCGATAGCCATGATGATGGAAAGCACTGCTGATACACCGGTCCATACACTGGTCTCGATATAACCCTGCAGTGATACTGCGAAAATGGCGTTATAGCTTATTACAGAGAGCACGCATGCAAGTGCCGGAAATATGATGAGGCCAGCGCTTGTATACGAACGGTTCTTCTTACCTGCAATAGAACCTGTAATTACGATACCTACTACGGATACGAAGATGTACTCGGAGTCGAAGTTATAAAGAGGCCACATCATCAAAGTCTCAATGATGGAAAGAATGATACCGTCACGTGTGCCAAGATACGTCGAGACGATGGACGTAAAGAACAGCGTAACTATTATCAAAGCAGAGAATTCAGAAAGATATACTGATGCGAGAATCGGAATGATGAAGGTAATGATTACCATATAGAAGATTCTCATATCAGGGAATCTGTCGGATTCCTTACGCACGAAGTAAACTACGGCTACTATCGACAGGATAATGATATAAGCAGCTATTCTTCCAAGGATAAGAAGGTCAGTTGTATCGCTTCTTACAAGCTCGAGGTCTACAAGGCACTGATACATATGCTCAGTAACAACGTCACCGGAAGAAATGATCTTAGTTCCCTTATCAACCGTGATAGGCGCATTGATGGCAGTAAGATATGCGTTCTCTCCCGCTTCATCTGTCGCATCGCTGTCGAATACGGAGTTAGGTGTAAGAAGGCATGAGAGCACATTCCTGATAGCTTCGGAATATGATGCGAACTCAGCATAGTTCTCACAGAAACTGTCTATCCTTGAATCGATGGCAAGATTAAGAAGATCCGAATTAACATTATCGATCATAATGATCTCAGCCATCGAGATTGACTTATCTTCGATGAAGTTAAACGATGAAAGAGACATCGTGATGAATGTATCTATCGTCTCATCAGAAGGTACATTGGTAAATTCAGATGCGAGCTGAGCATGCATCTGAGCAAGAGTCTGCTCCCAGTCATCTGCGATAACGCCGTACATGTTAAGTCTGTGGTATCTTGCTTCACGAACGATAGAATAGAACAGCTCGACATTAGTGATGCTCTGCTCTGAAAGTTCCTCAGAACGGATAAAGATCGGGCTTACGGAATTTCTTGCGATTACAGCTTCATACTCGGTCTGATAAGTATCGATAAAGCTTCTCTGCGCATAGATATCACGGTTGGCAACTGAACCTACAGAGAGGTCATAACTGATCGGTCTATATCCGTAGAATACAAGAAGAACGACTATGACAACACTGAGGATAGTTACAAAGATCTGCTGAAATGACTTATTCATACAAATTCAACCTGTCCCTCTCTTCATAAGCCGCTACAATCTTTCTTACGAGCGGATTCCTGACAATATCTTCATTCTCAAGCGATACGATGCTTATGCCTTCGATCTTCTCAAGTACGCTTATCGAATCTGCAAGACCGCTCTTCATGCCTCTGGGAAGATCGATCTGAGTAAAGTCTCCGCACACACACGCCTTGCAGTTAAGACCAAGTCTTGTAAGGAACATCTTCATCTGCTCGCATGTAGTATTCTGCGCCTCATCAAGAAGGACAAAAGCATCATCAAGATTACGTCCTCTCATGAAGGCTAACGGGGACACTTCGATAAGCCCCTTCTCGTAATACCTCTCGAAAAGCTCGGGTCCTAAGAGCACTTCCAAAGCATCGTAGATAGGCCTCATGTAAGGGTTAACTTTCTCCTGTATGTCACCGGGAAGGAAACCGAGCTTCTCTCCAGCTTCAACTGCAGGTCTTGTAAGAATGATCCTTGATACTTCATGTGCACGGAACGCCTTAACAGCCATGGCAACACCTAAGAAAGTCTTACCGGATCCGGCAGGACCTGAGCAGATAACAAGTTCAGACTTGTTGATGGAATCAACATAGTACTTCTGACCGTAAGTCTTAGGCTTGATCTGACGTCCTGAAGGTGTTGTATACAAAACCTCAAAATCAGAGGTTACGAATTCTTCAATAGCAGCCTGTGCCATATTAACGGATGCGATAGTCTCACCGGTGATGTTTACGGAATTCTCATTGAACTCTGCGGTACAACCGTAGAATGAAGCTATGCCGTTAACATAACCGTTTATCTTGCCGTCTTTGAAAATGTCATTCTCATAAAGGCTGTTCATAAGTCAATTTTAACACATTAAAGAGGTGTTAACCCCTTGAGCAGATTCTCGTAGTATTCGGGAAGTTCTGTCTCGAAGTACAACTCTTCTCCTGTTCTCGGATGTATAAACTTAATGGACTTGCTGTGAAGGCACTGACCTTCAAGTCCGTAGTGATTTCTCTTGGGAGCATAAACGGGATCGCCAAACACGGGATGACCGATATAAGTCATATGTGCTCTGATCTGGTGAGTTCTTCCTGTCTCAAGCTTAACCACAAGATCGGTTCCCTCTCTGTATCTGCCCACAACTTCAAAGTGTGTGATCGAAGGCTTACCGTCAGTTACGACTGTCATTTTACGTCTGTCCTTATTGGATCTTCCGATGGGAGCATCAATAGTGCCCTTATCCTCGGAGATGACACCGTAGACTATCGTCCTGTAAGTTCTCTCGATCTCATGTCTGCTTAACATATCGGAGATTGCAATGTGCATCTCGTTGTTCTTAACAGCCATCATTACACCTGATGTGTCCTTATCGATTCTGTGAACGATACCGGGTCTTATAACGCCGTTTATATCAGACAGATTACCCTCGCAATGAGAGAGCAATGCATTAACCAAAGTCTGGTCATGATGGCCTGCACCGGGATGAACTAC
>CAMJGB010000133.1 GCA_946405115.1 uncultured Clostridia bacterium
AAGGCAAGCCTGCAAAGATTGTTGCGAAGATTAACTCTCTTGTTGACGGAACTGTCATAGATGAGCTTTATAAGGCATCAACTGCAGGTGTTAAGATCGAGCTTATCATCAGAGGTATTTGCTGCCTTAAGGTAGGCGTTCCCGGCTTGTCCGAGAATATAACAGTAAGATCGATCACAGGTCGATTCCTTGAGCATTCAAGAATCTTCATGTTCTATAACGGAGGTAAGGAAGACATCTATCTTGCATCAGCAGACTGGATGCCCAGAAATCTCGACAGACGAGTTGAACTCATGTTCCCGATCGAGGATGAAGACTGCCGTAACAGAATCAAGGAAATCCTTGATGTTGAGCTTAATGATACAATGCGCGCAAACTACTTGTATCCTGATGGTAACTATCATAAACTCGATCTTCGTGGTAAAGTAAAACTTGACAGTCAGCAGGAGTTGATCAGACTTGCTGATGAAGCGGTTGCAGACAGATTCGTTGAAGAGGAGAAACTCGCATTCGAACCTGCCGTTGCACCTGATTAATATTGATCCGGTAAGAGAGGTATAGGTAATTAATGAGTGTTACATGCGAGAGCTTTCCTTCTGTGAAGAATCCCGGAAAGTACGATGATATTTCAAAGAAGTTTACTATAACGGGAGAGGGAAAACTAAAAGCCGAGATAATAACATACGGAGCAAGAATATTCAGACTCTATGCTCCTAAGGCAAATGGTGAATTGGTAGATGTAGTCCTTGGTCCTGCCGATCTTGACGGTTATCTTGCAGACGGTGCTAATCACGGTGCTGTTGTAGGACGCTCAGCAAACAGAATATCCGGTGCCTCTTTTACAATCGATGGTACAGTTTATAACGTTCCGGCTAATGACGGCGTTAACAATCTTCATACAGGTGACAAGGCTTATCAGCTTAAGTTCTGGGACGGTAAGATCTTAAGCCACGAAGATTCTGTGGCTTATGTTAAGGACTCCGGTATCAAGGGTCTTTATAATGATGACCTGAAGATGCCTTATGATGAATCCGTACTGCTTTCCTGCTTTAGTGAAGACGGAGAGAACGGCTTCCCAGGAAACCTTACTACTGAGGTTCTTTATACATTTACTAATGACGGAACATTCCTCATGATCTATAAGGGATTGTCTGATAAGAAGACAATCTTTGCTCCTACTAATCATGCATACTTTAATATCGCAGGTCACGATAAGGGCTATGTAGGCGATCAGATCCTTACAATGGATTGTGACAAGGTAACATTGAAGGATGAGCACAACTGTCCTAACGGTGATTATCTTGATGTAGAGGGGACACCTTTTGATTTCAGAAAGAGTGCGCCTGTATCCAAGTGCCTTGATCTTACACATCCTCAGATCGGCCCCGCACTTGGAATCGATCAGAACTTCTGCCTTAAGAACAACGGAAGATATGCACTTGTTGCGTCCCTTGAGGATAAGACTGCAGGTATCGGGATGGAGACATGGACGGATCTTCCCGGTGTTCAGCTTTATGCAGGCAATCATCTTAACGGCAGCGGATTTAAGGATAATGCTTCTTATAAGCAGTTCGATGCTTTGTGCATTGAAGCGCAGATGTATCCTAATGCGGTTAACATCCCTGAGTTTGAATCTCCGTTGATCAATGCAGGTGAGGCTAAGTTCCATGCCTGCGGATATAAGTTCTATTAATATGAGAAGATTTATATCTTTTGTTCTGGCAGTATGCTTTGTCTTAAGTGCGGCCTCCTGTTCTTCAGCGCCCTCTAGGGAGAGGAACAGTTCTTCTGAAGCAGATTTTAACAAGACTTCAGAAGAGTCAAGTGAATCTTCTGAAGAACTTTCAGATTACGATCCCGATTTTTCTTTCACTACTACCGACAGAGACGGCACAAGTTTTGATGAAAGCATTTTCGCAGAGCACGAGCTTACCATGATCAACATTTTCGAGCCGTGGTGCGGACCTTGTGTGGGTGAGATGGGAGACCTTGAGGAACTTTATGAGGAGTATTCTGATGCAGGGTTCCTGATCATCGGCATGTATTCTGATACTTCGATGGAAGCAGATCTTGACGATACGCTTCAGTCTTTGGGTATTACTTATCCGATACTTCACTACAGTAATGAGCTCGATCAGTTTCAGAGCGGATTTGTGCCGACCACCATATTCGTAGACGGAGAAGGACATGTTGTTACTACTAATGCAGGATCCGATCCCACTTATGTCGGATCTATGTCTTACAGTGAGTGGTCTGAGGTAATCGAATCCCTGTTAAGATAATAGTAAACAAATCTTGATTGTTCTGTTGCTTAAGCAACGTTTTCCAACCTAATTATTCATTGATGGCGCTGATTCGTTACTGTGTAATTGAGGCAGTAATTTGATTAGCGAGGTTTCGGAAATGAAACAGAATAAGTATTTTGCGGTTACAACTTTAGTTTTGACTGTGATGGCAATAATATGTGCATGGACTCTGCAGAAAGAGACGGATTATAACAGTCTGCGCGGATCATCTCCTCAGAGTATACAAGTCTCGTTGAAGACTGATGTGCTTTCCTATTGGACGGAAGGTTCTGAGGCCAGGGATGAGCTTATCTCTTATGTAGAAGACGTAACTGATGAGAATAGTCCTGACTTTATACCCGTTGAAGATCGAATCGCTGTGTTTGATTTTGACGGTACATTGTTTTGTGAAACAGATCCCGATTACTTTGATTACGAGCTTCTTCGTTACAGAGTACTTGAAGATCCTACTTATGTAGATCAGGCTTCGGACTTTGAAATCAGTGTTGCTGAGCAGATCGTTACTTTAGATGAGACAGGTGAAGCTCCTGATACTCTTCCGGTAGATCACGGTAAGGCAGTAGCTTCTGCGTTTGCCGGCATGACACTTGATGAGTTTGATCAGTATGTTCAGGAGTTCAAACAGCAGAAGATGCCCAGCTACAGCGGTATGAAGAGAGGCGACGGCTGGTATCTTCCGATGCTTCAGGTAATTGATTATCTTCAGGAAAATGATTTTAAAGTGTTCATTATGAGCGGAACAGATCGATATATCGTAAGAGGTATCTTCGAGGATTCTCCATTGAATATTCCTCCGAGCCAGATCATCGGTTCAGACATGAGCGTTGAGGCAGATAATCAGGACGGTGCTGACGGATTAAGCTATGTTTATTCATCCAACGATAAGGTAGTCCTCGGCGGTGATTTTATCGTTAAGGATCTTAAGATGAATAAGGTATCTGCTATCGAGCGTGAGATAGGACAGCAGCCTGTATTGTCATTCGGCAACAGCTCCGGTGATTACAGCATGGCTGAGTATGTAATTACTGATAACCCGTACAGAAGCCTCGCATTTATGCTTTGCTGTGATGATCTCGTAAGAGAGAACGGCAATATGGACAAGGCAAATACTATGTATGCGGCTTGCGATAAGAACGGCTGGATACCGGTTTCGATGAGAGATGATTGGACAACGATATATGGTGACAATGTGGTCAGAATGACTGCAGAATCTTCCGTTACTAAGTAATAAAAAAGAAGGACGGCAACTACCGTCCTTCATTCTTGTTTTAGTTTAATCAGGATTAAGCAACAGCTTCGCCGAAGTCTGCAGGTGTTGCGATTCCTGTTGTAAGAGCCTTGTTCTTAACGTATGCGTAGAACTCAGCCTTGGATGCTTCGAAATAAGGCTGTACGAAGTAGATACCGATGCAGCAGCAAATTACACCGAGCAAATACCAGCCGATGAATGAAAGGCTGAGTACGAAGCAATTGCCCTTCTCGCCGTTCATTGTAGTCTTTGAAATCTCAAAGGCTCTCTTTGTCTCAATGTTGGGGTTCTCTGTAAGGATGTAGGGAACCATAAAATATGAGTAGCTCTTAACGATACCGGGAATGATGAAGAGCAAACTCCAAAGGAAGATGTAAAGGTAGTGGAAGAACATTGTCTTTACTACAGGAAGATAAGTCTTAAAAGGAGCAAAGAGATCTCCGATATCAACCTGCAGATTCTTTCTTGCGTTTACATATACCTTATTGATACCAACAATCAAGACGTTGAGAACGAAAAGAGTAACACAAGTGGAAATGATCCATGAAACAATTGACATAACACCTGTTGCACCCTGCATCTTGCTCAATTCTTCCATTGCTCTTTCAAAGTTACCATTCTCGAGGGCAGCCTCAAATCTGGTCGTATCATAACCGGAACCGATGGAGGAAATTCTGCTTGTGAGAGTAGTTACTGCTCCCTGAATGAGAACATAAATCAAACTTGCAAGAAATGACATCCAGTATGTCTTAGCAAGTACTGATTTAGCTCTGATCTTAAACTCAGATGTGGACATATGTGACCTTCCTTTATTATTTAATTTGATCCTGGCTTATAACTGTCTTTCAACGACACTGCTCTGTTGAAAACAAGATGCTCCGGTGAAGAATCCTTGTTATCAGCGCAGAAGTAACCAACTCTCAGGAACTGATAGCGGTCTTCGCTTCCTGCATTTACCAACGATGCTTCAACCTTAGCGTTATTTATCGTTATAAGAGAATCTTTATTAATATAGTCTAAGTAGTTGACGTCTGCAAGGTCGGGCTCATCGATAGTGAACAACTGATCGTAGAGTCTGATCTCAGCATCAACTGCGGTGTTCTGGTCTACCCAGTGGATAGTGGCCTTGATCCTTCTTCCGTCAGCTGTATTGCCGCCGCGGCTCTCTGTGTCATACTCTGCGTGTACGGCGATAACGTTGCCGTTCTCATCCTTATCGCAGCCTGTGCACTTAATGACATAAGCAGACTTAAGACGAACTTCATTGCCGGGGAAGAGACGGAAGTACTTCTTCTCAGGAACTTCCATGAAGTCTTCAGCATCAATCCAGAGGTTCTTGGAGAAAGTTACCTCTCTTGTTCCTGCATTCTCATCCTCAGGGTTATTCTCAACCGTGAATACCTCAGTCTTGTCATCAGGATAGTTGTCGATGATGAGTTTGATGGGGTGGAGGACAGCCATAGCACGGTTTGCTCTCTTGTTGAGATCTTCTCTTAAGCAGTACTCAAGGAATGCATACTCAACTACGGAGTTAACCTTGGATACACCGTTCTGACGGTGGAATTCTCTTATGGCTTCCGGTGTGTAGCCTCTTCTTCTCAAGCCGCAAAGTGTAGGCATTCTGGGGTCATCCCATCCTGCAACATATCCGCTCTCTATGAGGTTACGAAGCTTTCTTTTCGAAAGTACCGTGCGTGTGATGCCGAGACGTGCGAACTCGATCTGACGGGGCTTAGTCTCAACGGAGATGTTGTTTACAACCCAGTCGTAAAGAGGACGGTGATTCTCGAATTCAAGTGAGCAGAGTGAATGTGTGATGCCCTCGAGTGCATCCTCGATAGGATGAGCGAAGTCGTACATAGGATAGATGCACCACTCGGTTCCTGTTC
>CAMJGB010000134.1 GCA_946405115.1 uncultured Clostridia bacterium
GCTTTCGAGCCCATGAGCGGATGTATCGTGGTGTTGTGTATCAATTTGTTCTTCGGCGCGTTTATAGGCGTAATAGGATCGCTTTACCATATCTTCGGTGTTAGAGGATACGTGATGGAGCATAAGGAAGAGTTTCTCAAGATAGAAGCGATGTATCAGGGGCAGATATAAAGCATTTTTCTTGTGCTTTTCTTTACTTTTGCTATAACAAGTAAAGAAAGGAGTGATTATATGGCACAGGTAGTCAACGTAAACTTTAAGCTTGATGCGGACGTTAAAAAGCGTATGGAATCAGCCTGCAATGATATGGGGCTTTCCATGAGTGCTGCTTTCACTATTTTCGCGAAGAAAGTCGGAAGCGAACGACGCATTCCTTTTGAGATAACAGCGGATCCTTTTTATAGCGAAGATCATCTTACTATGCTCGCCAGACGCATAGCTGATATTGAAGCCGGAAGGAATATTCACGAACACGATTTAGTTGAATCTGATTAATGAAATTACTTTGGCATGATGACGCTTGGAAAGATTACCTTTCCTGGCAGACCAAAGATAAAGCAGCATATCTTTAACATATCTTTACGTTATCTTGTTTGCATATTAAACTCAAAAACCTATAATGACCTTCGTAAACGATTTACGGAGGTTATTATTATGTCTGTCCCCACAACTAATGTTCCTGCGAAGAAGAAAGTTAACATAGCTGACGTTATGATCGCTATCCTTCCTCTCTTCCTTATGTTCACCCTCAATACCATTTGCACACTTCCCGGATTTGCAGTTGGTTTCTACGAGATGTCAAAAAGCGGAAACACGGAAACAATCACCAACATCGCTGAAGTAGCTAACGGTCCTATGGCTCAGACTGCGATATCAATCGGTCTCATTACTTATTCAGTATTGGCAATCGTTATCTGCTACATCTGGTATAAGAAAGCTTTCCTCAAGAAGCAGATTAAGATTGAGAACAAAGAAGTTTTCAATGTTAAGACAGTTGTGCTTACTATCCTCGGAACAATCGGAGTATGGAGCATCATTAATCTCGCACTCATTCTTGTTAACTATCTTGCTCCCGATCTTATGGAGAGTTTCAACAATTTGATGAAGGTGTCGGGAATCGGAACAAACCCCATCACCACTTTCTTCTATGTAAGCTTACTCGGACCTATTGCGGAAGAGTTACTTTTCAGAGGTCTCACACAGGGATACCTTCGTAAGGCAGGACTTCCTGTAGCAGCAGTTCTTATCGGTCAGGCAATCATGTTCGGTATCGCACATATGAATCCTGTTCAGTCAACATATGCTGCATTCATCGGTGTCTTCATCGGACTTATCAGATATAAGTACGGCAACATCAGAATCTGCTGTCTTGCTCATATCGTAAATAACACAATTTCTTCTTACGGCTCGTTACTTGCAGAGCGCATCGGAATGTCAGACACTGTTACTTATGTATTTTTCGGCATCATGTCTGTAGTCGCTGTAGTTGTAATTGTTCTTCTCATCAAGGAGCCTTCTAAGGATAAGGAAATTGATTTGAAAGTTGCAGCTTAAGATTTGTTAATTAAAGCATTTGAACACCGCGGTCTGTGGCCGCGGTTTTTGTATTAATACGGTTCTATAAGTCCCCACTCATCGACGATGTCGCTTTGATCTATGAGACCCACATAGTATGCAGTAACTTCAGATACTTCATTGGGGATTCTGTCGTAAACGTAGTTGCCTGTGACGGGATCTGAACAGGTGTACATGATCTCGTTCGACAGATCCGTCTCGACATAATGTAAGAAGCCGTCCGTTATGCCATAGCCATAGTCGTAACCTGTATCGTAGAGGTCAGGCGCACCGAATGTATGAAGCATCTCGTGAGCATATGCGGCCGGCGGATTAAGAAGACCGAAATCGTAGTTATAAAGGAAGATTACTTCCGAATCTGTGAGTTCTTCGGGATACCACATTATGGTGCATGAGATGGCGTCCATGAAAGGCGAATCATCCGTGTTAAGGAACATCATGTAAAGCACGTTATCAGCTTTGTATTTATCACGTAGCTGATCTTCATCTATGTTGCGTTCTATGAAACGCAAAGTCTCATCCTCGAAGCCTACGCTGTCCTCTCTTGCCAATGAAGTTACTATCTCATCAAGCGTAACTTCGTACATAAGATCCGGGTTCGCGAGGAAGTCACTAGTAAACCATACTTTGGTACCGTAAGACTCTGCTACATCCTGAAGATAGTCAGTAGCCATTTTGATCGAATCACGGATGTTAAGAATCGCTGCCTTATCTTCGTTATCGTAGTCCCACTGATAGTTGTCGTCGTTCCCGAAGATGCTGACCACTATCGTTCTTCCCTGAAGCTGTCCGACAGAACCCTGCCCGTAAACAACTGAACCTGCATGACTGTGGTAGTCATTGTAAGTTTCCCTTGCGGGAGTACGTTCGCTTTTCGAGCAGGAAGCAAAGGCAAATGCCTGAAGTGCCGTAAGAGTGCAAAGTAATGCTGTTAATGCTTTCTTAGTAAGTGTCATATAATTAGTCAGGTATCAAGTATTCAAAATCAGAATAGGTCAGGTAGTTGCCCTGTGCGAATACACTTCCGGGGATCGTATTCCAGTCGCGTCCGAAAATATCTATAACACTGTAATCATCATAATAGTAGCGGCCCGAATAAGGGAAGATAGGAGCGACAATACGGCTTACCATATCTGCCTGCGCCTCATAGAAATCGTCTGTGGAACAATCTGTCCCGCTGTGCTGTGCTGATACAGGTACACAGTCAGAAGACATATCCGGCATCTGCTCTTCGCACTCCCAGGAACCTAACGAATGATACAGCGTAGTTTCAAACAGATCTATATGATAATGATACTCTCCGCCGCTTCCATAGAAATTTGAGATCATGATAGTACCGTCATCAAGAAGAACGATATCATTAGAGGCTCCCCAGCTGCCGGTATCCGTCTCACCCAGAGTCTCGAGTCTTAAGCAAGGCTCACCTGCGCCCTGATCGTAACTGAAAACGGAGAAAGTTACATAGCCCGGATCGGTTACATATTTAATTGTAAGTTCAGGCACCCCGTCTCCATCAAGATCGATGATATTGATTGAGGGGCAGGTCCAGGAATGGAAAGCTTCAAACTCACGAATTCCCTGCTCATACGCCATTAACACATGTACATAGGCATCAGCTATAGCGGGATTAAGGTCTTCCGGCCTCCATGTTGCACCCAGACTTGATGACGGCGCTGCACTCGTCTCAGACGGTTCCGTCTCCTCTGTCTCTTCCGTCTCCTCTGTCTCCCTCACAGTTCTTGTAAAGCCGGAATGATTATCGTCATCGTCATCACGCTCACGGCGGTTTCTTCCGGTCTTACTGTCAGAAACACAAGCAGACATCAATACCGATGCTGCCAATGTAGCGGCAACTACACTCATAATCTTTTTTCTCTTCATATCCCTTACCCCCAATTATTATGAAAGCTGTGCAACAGCCTCATCGTAGTAAACATGATTGCTCGGAAGACTCATTACAGTATTGGCCCAATCACTGCCTTCGTACCATTCAGAATCGTAATACTGATTCCATACAACTGCATAGGTCATCTGGCTAATGTACTGAGCTATGTAAGCATCACTCTGCTCTTCCGTAATCTGCTCTCCGTCGTATGTGTACTCGTACTGATAGTTATAATCGTCGTCGGGCCATGACTCGATCTCAAGCTCGCTTACCTGAACGAGTGAATTGCCCTGCACTTCAAACACATCGTAGAAGTATGACCAATCCTCATCACCGCCGTTGCTCTCGATCATGATGGTGCCGTTATCAAGAATGATGATATCCGTGTAGAAACCGCCTGCAGCATTCATGACGGCACTCTGGATAGTGTGCATCTCAATTGCTGCTCCAGCCACAGGATCGTATGTAAAGATCTTGATGTTGGCGGACATATAATAATTACTTTCGCCTGTGTCCCAGCCGTTCTCCTGATCGGCGCAATACTCGATGATCAGCTCATCGTATCCGTCGCCGGTAATATCTGCGAAAGAAACCGAAGGCATTGAACCATACTCAACATCTTCAATGATTCGAAGATCCGTCTCATACTGTTCCAGGATAGCAAGATAAGCCGCGTTCATCGCACTGATATCGACTGCAGGAGCGGCCGTAGTCTCGGGCACGTGTGTCACGATTGCTGTCTCACGAGTCTCAATAGGGACCGCTGTAGGAGCTTCAGTCTCAACTACGCGGGTAAATCCCGAATTACCATCATCGTCATCACGATCGTGATTGCGTTCATTGCGGTCACTCTTATCCGAAGTACATGCACTCATAAGAAGAGCACATGCAAGTGTCACTGCCAACAATCTTCTCTTCATAGTAACCTCCCTAAATCACAGAAGCTTTACTGCAAATACATTCTTAATGTTATCCGCGCCCATCTCGTAGCTTATCTCGAACTTGGGTGCTATCAGCGAAGGTAAATTAATATACTCTGTCTTGATGTCTGTTGTGATGTCACCATAAGGCGTGTGGATGACGCCCATCGTCTTCTTGGAAGTATCGAAAGTAAGCTCTGACTTGTACTCGCCCGTGCGCTTTACGGTAGCGATACCCGTCTCCTTATCAAGCTTAATCTCGTAGAAAGAATGCTCCTTATCACCCTCGTGGATCTGCTTCCACTTTATAAGAAGGCTCGCAGGAGTGTCGTCGTAAATACCCTGCGTTACGAGAGGCTTGTCGTAAGCTCCCGTTGTGATCTCAAGATTACGAATCATACTTGTCTACCTGAACGCGCTTCGTGCCCTGGGGAAGTCCTCTTCCTAAGAAAGGCGCTGCCACCTTCTCGAAAAGCTTAGGGTCGTCACTTGTATAGAAAGCTCTTGTTACATCGCTTCCGTCGGACTCCATGTTATTCTGCTCAAGGATATCCTTAACAACTCCTGCAACTGCGATACCTGAATTAATGAGGGTTACTTCAGGTCCCATTACCTTGGAGATTGTGTTCGCAAGAAGCGGGTAGTGTGTGCAGGCAAGAACTACTGTGTCGACACCTGCTTTTTTCAAAGGCTCAAGATACTTTTGTGCTGTAAGGTAAGCAACATCATCGTCCCACCAGCCTTCTTCAGCGAGTGATACGAACAGCGGGCAGGCCTGAGATACAACCTCAAGATCCTTGATGTCGCTGCCGTACTTTCTTACTGCATCTTCGTATACTCCGGAGCCGATTGTAGCTCTTGTTGCAATGATGCCTATTTTACCGTTTCTGGTGGCCTTTACAGCAGCCTTCGCACCCGGAACCACAACTTCTACCACAGGAACGTCGCAGACCTCAGAAAGGGCCTTATAAGCGTGTGTACTTGCAGTATTACATGCGATGACGATCATCTTAACATCCTGTTCCTTAAGGAACTTC
>CAMJGB010000135.1 GCA_946405115.1 uncultured Clostridia bacterium
TGGAAAAGACAGGAAGAACTCGCATTAATTGATTACAGATTAGAACAGTTGAAGCATATCGATGCCAAACCCGCGGCCAATTCGAGACAAATTAAAACGGTACGTGTTACCCGCACAGCGTACCGCGTTAATCGAGTTGGTAAGAATCATTCTGCTTCCAGGCCGGTACCTCTTCGTCGGATCCTCCCCGCTAAGGGAGGTACCGGTAAGCAGATGAAACCCATGAAGACCGCTGCTTAATAAGACAGCTGGTTCTTGCCGTTTCTCTTGGCCTTATAGAGTTTTCTGTCAGCCGCTGAGATGATCTCGGAGATATCGGTTCCCTTTACATAAGTGGAGATACCTGCGGAGATCGTAACCTTCTCATACTTAGAATCGGCTACCGGGATAGACTGATCAGATACGTTGCTTGCGATAGTCTTCGCGATTCCGACAGCTGCCGTCTTATCGCAGTCAGGAAGCAGAACAGCGAACTCATCACCGCCCGTTCTGAAGCAGATATCGCTCTTCCTTATCGCATTAAGCATAGATGTAGCGATATGCCTTAAGACATCGTCTCCTCTGGGCTGACCGTACTGGTCGTTGATGTACTTCATGTCATCAACGTCTATGGCGATGATGGAGAATGTTGTATCTCCCTCGCGTCTGTCATAGATGTTGCAGACTCTCTCGAGGTTCTCGTAGAAGTATCTTCTGTTATAAAGACCTGTTACGTCATCAACTCTGGCAAGTCTTTGAACCTTCTTATAGGATCTCTCGAGTTCCTTCTCGAGGAGTTTATACTCTGTGATATCTCTGGTAATGCCCCAGGTTCCGATGATCTCCTTATCCTCATTGTAGAAAGGATACTTGGAAGCTATAAGATAGCGGGTCTCGCCGTTATCTCTCTCCCATTCCTCCTCAATGTTAAGGATAGGCTCGCCTGAAGCCATGATCCGCTCTTCAGTCTCTTTGGCATTATCGGCGAATTCCTTAGGGAAATAGTCGTAATCAGACTTGCCCAGCATATCCTTAGGGGATTTGGCACCCAGCTGATCAGCGTGCTGCTGGCTGTTCCAGAGGAACTTAGAGTCCTTATCCTTGAAATAAATAGTATCTGCGCAATGGAACTTGATCGTATCGAGCACTAATCGGTCGATCTGCTCCGGATCCATATTAAAGTTATAAGCATTCCCCATAATAGCGACCTCCTGCAAAACAAATTGCAAATATCACCAAAAATTTATATTTTATATTAGCATATCTGATGGGGATTTTCAAAAGATCAGATAGTCTTAAAGGTCATTATTATCTTGAATTTTCTGCCCTCCACAACGGCCTTGATCTCGCCGTTCATGGACTCTACGAGCTTCTTTACTACGGACAAACCTACACCACTTGAACCTGTGTGTCTTGAGGCATCGCCCTTATAATAACGGTCAAATACCTTGTTCACATCAGGATTCTGCCCCTCTTCCATAAGGTTCTCCACACAGATCGACACTTTCTTGCCGTCATCTATGGGCTTAAGGGCGATCTTAACGTCACCGTTGCCGTGAACAAGGCTGTTTCTTATAAGATTCTGCATTATTCTCTTCAAAGACTGCTCGTTGCCCAGGATCTTGACGCCTTCATCGACATCAACGTCCACAGTATAACCTTTATCCTGGAAGTCATCGTAATACTCGAACAGCGTATTAAGAACGATGCCGGAACAGTCTATTGGGTCGATGCTTATCTTGAAGTTAACGTTCGATACCTTCGTATAAAGGAACATAGTCTCAAGGATCTCGGACAATGAATCAATTCTTCCGGATATGATTCCCGAATACTTCTTACGTTCCTCGGGATCTTCCGTAAGTTCGAGAAGCTCGAAGTAACCTTTAAGCGATGTAAGCGGAGTTCTTATGTCATGGCTCATGTTAGTGAGCGTATCCTTGATTTCCTTGTCCTCACGAAGGATCTTCTCATGTCTTGCATCGTAGGAATCGAGTATCTCATTTATATCTGAAGCAAGTCTTTGGAAGCCTCTGGACTTACCATAGAATGTAAGTCTCTTGTTGGTATCGTTTCTTGAGATGAAGTGAACCTGGCTTCTGATGCTCTTCATCTGCGACAGAAGAGATATCAGGATAAACACAAGTGCAAGGCTTAATACCGTAAGCACTACGATAATCGTCATATACGTTGACTCACTCATATACGGTCCACCTTCCTAAACTTGGTAACTGTTCCTATAATCAACAACACCACAGGAAGCACGACAAACAATATCATAATGAGATTATCGAAAGCATCAGCGAACGATCCGCCGGACTTCCTGTACATCTCTACAACACCGACTCCCACAGTCATCATGAATAAACTTAAGAAGCCCACCAGTAAAGACATTGCTATCGACTGGAATGACTTTACGAATACTTTAGAGATAAGATATGCAACTACACACGAGCCGCAGTTACCCAAAACTCCAATCAATAAAATATCTATCATACTGAAATCACCGGAGAAAAAATCGTGAAGATCTTCGGCAGGGAGACCGGGAAGACAGATCAGAACTCCCGGGATGCTCAGAATATAGATTGCAAGAACGAATATGGCGATTCCGGTAAGTTCAGCAAAACAGAGCTTCAGCCTGTTTCTTACTGCACCTTCTATGTTAACGGCCAGCCTGTGAGTGTAATATCCGCAAGTTGTCAGGATGACGGTCAGCGGTGTAACGAGTGCAGCAACAAAAGAGAATGCCATGATAAACATTATCAGTCTGAACGAACCCATGGGTATGGCCTCATCTATTTTGATAAATTCCATTGCATTCATGCTTATGAGAAACTCGATAATAACGGACCAGAACACCATGATGACCAAACCCACAAGCAAAGATATCTTGAGTATGCGGCTTTTGAAAAGCCGGATGAGTTCGATCTGTACGAGGTTGCCAAACATTATGCGATATCGCGCTTCCTGATTACTAAGAGTCCGGACAAATATGTGAGTACGAAGTAAACGAGAGCACATACTATCGTTCTTACTACGAAGTGACCGTCAGAATCGAGATTCATAACAGCAAGATTCTGAGTAACCGTGTAGTTACCGAGGTTAAAGCTACCGTCGAGATCGAACTTTCTCTGAATCATTAAAGATGCGATTGACATGATAGTCGAGAGAAGTCCTGCAGACAGAAGAACACCCAATGTAATTCCTGCAGCCTTGGATCTTGTAAGGTGAGTCATGGAAGCAACGATAGAACCGAATGCTATTGTGAGAAGCCACGTGATCAGGAAATAAAGGATAAACGCCTTGTCTATTCCGAGGTCGACGCCCGCACCCATCCATGCTGCGGAAAGTATGGAAGAGAACCACGTGAACACATGAAGAACCAATGCATAAAGAGAAATCATCAGCATCCTCACGCCGTAAAGCAATACTCGCTTACCAGCGAAGATATTGAGATTCTTATCAAGTCCCGTACTGTAGATATTGCCGATATAAAGGCCTACAAATATCGCGAGAAGCAGGATCTCATGAAGCGAACCTACATCAAGCGTATAAATGGCCGATACTGCCTCATCATAGAACGGACCTTCGCCGAGGATAACAAATTCCGAATCAGCCTGCATATTCTCTGTACTGTTGATACCCGCCTGGAAACCGGACATGAAGCTCTCCTCATATCCTTCAGCCGAAGTACCCATCTGCTGGATAGCTTCAACATCCTCACGGGAGAATCCCATCAATCCGTACAGATCTACGGCCATATAGATGAAATTAGTAATCAATACGATGACAACAAGAACAGCAGGCAGGATGTATGTGCTCTTCATCTTGCTGATTCTGAAAAACTCAGACTTAAACGCCTTGGCAAACATAACGATACCCCCTTACGCCTTCCTGCGCTCGCCGGGCACCGTCCCCGTAACCTTGAGGAAGTACTCCTCAAGGTCCGAAGACTCGATTCCGATAGATTCTACGGGAATCTGTGCCTTAGCAAGTTCCATGTTGAGGACCGTTATATCTGACAGCCTGTCAAAGACATGTATCGTCTTGTCATTAACAACGCTGTAATCATTAAATCCGAGGCTCTCGATTATGGGGATTGCCGTGGAGACCTTCTCCGTCTTGATCACGATCTTATCGCGGCACTTCTCCTTGAGCTCCTTGTTAGTTGACTCCTCTACGATCCTGCCGTAATCGATGATGGCATAATCCGTAGCAAGTTTGCTTAACTCCTCGAGGATGTGGCTTGAGATTAAGATCGTAATGCCTCTCTCCTCATTAAGTCTGGAGAGCATCTCACGAACCTCGGCGATTCCCTGAGGATCAAGTCCGTTAATGGGCTCGTCGAGGATCAGAAAGTCGGGATCGCCTACGAGAGCAAGAGCGATTCCGAGTCTCTGCTTCTGTCCCAATGAGAACTTGCCGGCCTTCTTCTTGCCTGAGCCGGAAAGACCAACGAGTTCGATAAGATCCGTGATGTACTTCTTATCACCGATACCGAATGCGAGACACTTTATCTTAATGTTGTCGAATGCTGTGAGATTAGGCTCGATAGCAGGAGATTCGATGAGGGCACCGATTCTGGAGAATGCCTCCTTCTCACTTCCCTTGAATCCCGTGTATTCGAATGAACCTGAAGTAGGTCTTGCAAGACCTGCGATCATCTTCATGATGGTCGTCTTACCGGCTCCGTTCTTGCCGATGAGGCCGTAGATTGAGCCCTTCTTGATATGTATGTTAACGCTCTGAACAGCGACTGTTTCTTTATAAACCTTGGTAAGGTCCTTGGTAACGAGCAAATAATCTTCCATGGTTACACCCCATTGTCGTGATAATTCATTATCCTACGTTAGAACTAATTATGGGGGGTAATTAGATTAAGAAATGTTAAAGATTTATTATATTATGCCTTCGCAAGGCGGAATCCGACACCCCAGATGGTATCGATATACTCGTCTTCCGAGTACTTCTTGATCTTCGTTCTGATGTTACTGATGTGAACGTTAATGGTCTTGTCTTCGCCGATATAAACGTCATTCCAAGCGTACTCGTAGATCTCCCTTTTCGAGAAAACCTTGCCGGGATACTTGAGGAAAAGCTCCAAGATCTTGAACTCCTGTCTGGTAAGTCCGATGTCTTCACCCTTAACTGTTACGGAATACTTGTCACCGTCGAGTTCCAGGTCCTTAAACTGCATTACCTTGGCATGCTCGATATCATCCTTGCCTTCCTCACTCTCGTTGTGACGAAGCTGAACGTCTACACGCGCAATGAGCTCCTTAAGCTCGAAAGGCTTGCCTACGAAGTCATCTGCACCTGAAGTGAGAAGATCTACCTTGGAATCAACGCTGCTCTTGGCAGATACGATGATGATCGGAACTGAAGAAACTTCCCTGATCCTCTGAGTAAGAGTCTG
>CAMJGB010000136.1 GCA_946405115.1 uncultured Clostridia bacterium
AGCTCAGTCAATTCTTCTGCCTCTGCATCATACAAAAGCCATTCTGTGGGAACGACAGTCACATCTGATGTAGAGTATCCGATGGTTCCGTTAGAGACCCACACTAAGCCGTCTTCAGTTGTCCACATTACTATTGAGACATCCTCTTCAGGTACACAAATCTTGCCGCCGTCATACGTAAAATTAGCTTCCGTTTGACCGTACATGGTGGTAACGGTCATGGTTGTAAGATCGTTATCTAATTCGATAGCTGCAAGTCCGTTCAAATTGAATGTATTACCGGCGAGTCGGTCTTCAATATTCGAAGATAATTCTTCTCCTTCGTCTGAGTTCGAATTGTATGAGGTCTGATTAAGGATTACGAGTGAATCGGAGTTAAAGTGAGCATCCAAAGTGATGGTGTTACCGATTGGAACTCCGCCTTCCATGTAAAGATAATAGTCGTCGAAAGTAGATCTTATCGTGATACTGTAATCATCAATCGATGCGATGCTGTACCTGACGCCGTAAGAGTCAATAAATATGTTGTTCGTAAGATCGAATTCACATACGAATCCGTTCTCATTAAGCCAGATTCCTTCAAGTTCATCTTCGCTTACAGGTCTTATGTCTTCATCTTCCAAGACTTGAGATTCCGTTTCTTCCGTCTCATCTGTTCTGTCTTCGGATGGTTTGTCTGAACATGCACTTAAAGCAACTGCAAAGGCGAGTATCGTGCAGATTAACCTGAACTTTTTCATAATGCCTGTCCCTTTCAAATTATTCCACTTTGAATTATATAACATGCCTTTGATATGTTGTGGAAGTCTTTAATAATTTACTGTAAGATTAAGCCGAATAATTTCCCGGGAGAATACTATGGCCGATACAATTAAATGTCCGCATTGTGCTGCCAATCTTAAATTCGAGGCAGCGGCTCAGAAGCTCCAGTGTCCTTACTGCGGCGGCATATTCACATTAGATGAGATTAAGACTGATATTGAAGATCTGACTGCCAAAAACGTTGAGACAAATCCTACTGTGAGTCCTGACGATACGATTGAGATGGAACACTTGGAAGCGATCGAAGGTGAGGGCGTATCGAAGGCAGATAACGTTGAGTTCATCTGTAATTCATGCGGCGGTAAGATCCTTTCCGACGCTTCCACATCCGCATCATTCTGTCCGTTCTGCGGTTCTCCCGCCATCATCGGTCAGCGTTTGTCCGGAGAGTTCCAGCCTAAGTACATTATCCCGTTTAAGTACAACCGAGATAAGGCGGAAGCAGCCTTTATGAAGTGGTGCAAGGGAGGTAAGTACACTCCCGTTAAGTTCGTAACCAATGAGAATATCTCGAAGCTTACGGGCCTTTATGTGCCGTTCTGGCTTTTCGATGTGCACGGTAAAGTGCATCAGGAAGGAACCGCTACCACTTCCACTACAAGCGGAAACTACACGATCATCAAGGACTATACGTTCAATATTAACGGTGACATCGATTGGGTAAGAGTGCCTTTCGATGGTGAGACGCGAATCGACGATGCGCTTATGGAAGCGCTCGAGCCCTTTAACTACAAGGAGATGGTTCCTTACGATTACAAGTATCTTCCGGGTTTCTTCGCAGACCGTTACGATCAGTCTGCCGAGCAGCTTAATGAGAGAGTTAAGTCTACCTGCCGCGATTATGTCACCAAGGAAGTAAACAAGCAGCTTAATAAGTACAATTCGAAGAAGGTTGTTATCAACAACACGGTGATAGATCCTGTGAAGGCTGAGTACGCACTTCTTCCTGTTTGGTTTATGAGCTATAAGTACCTGGGCAAGTATTACTACTTTGCCATGAACGGTCAGACGGGTGAGGTCGCAGGAAAGGCGCCGGTAAGCAAGGTTAAGCAGACGATGTTCTTCTCAGTCGCATTGGCCGTCTGCGCAGTAATCGCAAGATTTATCTTAGGTTTGGTTATGGGAGGTTATGTAGGATGAGCAAGAATAATACTCCCAAGAAAACAGATAACAAAGTAAGCTTCTTCGGCGAGATGAGCATGATGAGTGTAATGGCTTCCATAGGCCTTATTGCACTCGTTATCGTATGCATTGCGTTCTACGCATTCATGTCTTCGTCTCCTTCCAAGAAAGTGTGCGTTGACGACGATGCTGATATCTTCACATCAAGCGAACTTAGTGATCTTGAGGATATGGCCGAGCGCCTTTCACGTGAAGAGGACATCAACGTAATTATCGTAACCACGAGAAACAAGGGCAGAGCTTATTCCAACAGTGACGAAGACTGTGCAGAATTTGCAGGTGATTACTATGACGATAAGTGTATTAAGACAAGCCTTGTAAACAATTCAGGTATCTGCATTCTCGTAGATCTGACACTCGATTCTCCGGGACAGAGATTCTTCTGGATCTATACTTACGGTACAGCTTATTTTGCCGTTGATGACGATGAGTGCACTGAGCTTTTCAGAGGTCAGAGAGATCATCTTTCAAACGGTGAGTACTATGAGGCTTTAAGCAATATCCTGGACGATCTTGGTGATTACGATTACGATAATCTGGGTTATGTATCTTTCTTCTCGTTGATCATTCCCGCCATCCTTGCGCTGTTCTTAACTTGGATCGTAACTTCTCCGAACAGCCTCGATAAGAAGCCTGAGTCTAAATTCTACAGTACCAGCGATTCTAAGCTTGAGCTTGTAGACAATGTCGTAAGAACAAGAAGGATCAGACACGAAAGTTCGTCAGGCGGAGGCGGATTCTCCGGCGGCGGTGGTGGAGGAGGCGGCCACTCCGGCGGTGGCGGCGGCCGATTCTGATCGGTCCGCTTTACATTTCCTCGAAGTTCTGAAGTCCCTTAAGTGATTCAGCCTTAACGTCGCCATGTCTTACGAAGATCATGGTGATAAAACTTGCGAACGAGAATAATGTGGCATATATGAACAGGATCTTGTAAGACACGTTCTTAAGAAGGAATCCTGCAAGGATAGGTGTTACAACCTGACCTGCCATTGATGCCGTGTAGTAAAGTCCCGTGTATTTACCGACGTCGGATCCCTTACACATTTCTACAGCCATAGGAAGTGAATTAACGCTTATTGAAGCCCATGCAACGCCTACCAAAGCGAAAGTAACATACATGGGTACCGTAACTGAATCGGCATTTGCGGTGAGAATATAGCATGCAAGAAATGAAGCCGAGAGAAGGAGTGTTCCGAAGTAGATCATCTTCTTTCTTCCGAACTTTGATGCTGCAACTCCGATCGGAATGTATGAGAGTATGGCGCCTACGTTAGCTACCAGGAAGCACGTAGATGCACCTCCGATACCTTCGCCCATGGTTACGCTTATGTATGTCGTAAACCATGTTGTTACGGCATTATATCCGATGTACCAAAGTGCAATAGATGCGAGAAGGAAGATCATGGATCTTAATACCGGGCCGGGAAGCTTGGCACTTCCTTCATAGGATGAGCTCTCCGTAAGGTCCCACTCGGGATGCTGCTTCTCTATCTCGATGTTTTCTTTCGTAAGCTTAGGCTCGTCGAGCATCTTGTACATAACGAAGACGCATACCACCATGAAGATGGACATGAATACGAACAGAAGCTGGTAGTCCACGTGCTCAAGTCCTTCCGTCTTTGACTTGGGGTACATGACGGCAGTGAAAGCAAGGTAGATGATGCCTCCCGCTGCGCCCATAAGGTTGATGATGGCGTTGCCCGAAGAACGTAAAGGTTTGGGTGTAATGTCAGGCATCAATGCAACTGCAGGGGAACGGTATACGGACATCGTGATCAGGATAAGTCCCAATACTATTACGAAAGGCACAAGCCCGAAGAATATTCCGGTGTTACCGTTATAAAACCCGTTGTCGATTATGGGAAGGAGGTTAAGAAGCACTGCTACTACGAGTGTTCCTCCAAGGATATATGGCATTCTCTTACCGATCTTGGTTGTGGTCCTGTCAGAGATTCTTCCGAACAGGGGCAGAAGGAATAATGCCAATATGTTATCGGCTGCCATGATGACGCCGGTTAAGTCTTCGCTTAAATGGAATGTCGTTGTAAGAAGCAGGGGAACTACATTATCGTACAGCTGCCAGAAGGCGATGATGGACATGAATGCCAGACCGACCAGGAATGTATTCTTGTAATTAAGTTTCATGTGCTTCCGAATTTCCTTTCTTGACCATTCTTCCTATAATCCACAATGCTGAATATATCACAAATAGTATCATTCCTGACATAATCGCTACTCCGAGAAGGTATCCCGGGTTGCCCATGAACGACTCCATCCAGGATAAGGGCGAATCCGAAGCGGGGTAGAGAAGGTACATATAATTACGGTTCACGTGCTTGTCGAAAAGGTATATCGGTATTGCCGCCGCGATGAGGAACACATACGGATAGTAGAAGTGCTTAAACGAAGGCTTGCTGTAGCCTCTGGCGTACATAAGGACAGGAATCGTCACCAGAAGGATATGCGTGAAGAAGCACATGAGAGGAAGCCAGGACAGTAACGGTCTGTAGTTCCAGTCAGGCGTGATTATCGCGAACATAGCACCGGGGGCGATCAGAGTAAGCGAGACTTCAGAGAAGAAGGCTCTTACTTTGCCTCTCGAGAATGATGCTATGAGGTTAACGAAGATGCCGAGATTACAAAGGTGAAGGGGTAAGTAGTTTATTATGTTCCCGCCTTCGTATGTAAGCTGGATGTCCTGTAACGTCTCGCCCAGAAGGACTGCGACAGACAAAGCTTTGATTAGGATATCGGAGGCTTTGGCCGGGAGCTTAACAGCAAGTATTGTGAGAATTATCACTATGACGGGAAGCGCACCGATTATCACGAGGTGCCCCGTGCAGAATAGATCGAACCCGCTCATTTCCTGGAATTGCTGATCTTACGGTAGATGCATGCGACTCCGAATGCGAGAAGCGCGATGCATAAGAAGATCAGAATGCCTATGGGATAGCCCCAGTTAACGAAGCCGTAGAAGTCATTAGTATCAGGCCAGGGACCGCCGATGCCGTTGATAAGAAGGTTGCCTAAGTAAAAGCACCCGTAGATTACCGTGGGAATTGCAGCGTATACCGTGTATCTGAAGGGGATGTGTTCTCTTCTTACAACGATGAATTCGATTATGGCGGCTAAAGGCAGCACGAGGTGGAAGAAAAAGTTTCCTCCCCTATAGAACTTTAAAAGGCCGTAGATGGGGGCGAAGAAGAACAGTACTACTGCAAAGGTTATCGTTACACCGCAAAGCCCCGCAAGCTTAAAGGGAATAAGGACTCTCGAGTTCTTTTTTATACAGATAAAGATAACCTGGATAAGGGCTACGATTCCGCAGAAAATGTTGGAAAGAACCGTGTAGAACTTGAAGTTCT
>CAMJGB010000137.1 GCA_946405115.1 uncultured Clostridia bacterium
CATACTTGATACGATCTGCTCCGTAAACTCAGCTGGAACAGAATTAATATCGTAACAGTCAAGGCCTACATAAACGTTATAGATGTTGATAACGGCATCGCCTTCGAAGGAAATATTGAATCTCAACGACTCGTCTGAAAGCATGGTGTCGGTTACGGCAAATACATACGTATAAGGCAAAGTCTGCGAACCCGTCAAAACCATATGCTGACCCTGCGTACCGAACGTATCTCCCTCAAGCCATACGTCACAAGGCAGATCCGCTGTATCACACGACATCGTAAGCTCTATTCTGTAGAACAGGTTCCCTTCGAAAAGCTCATTTGCAGGCTGCTCAAGAAGTCTCGACATCGCATGCAATCCTTCTCCTGTTCCTATGAGACTTACACCGTCAGCCTGTGCTGCAAGATTCGTCTCACCATAAAGATCCCACGCTCCGGTATCAATAGTTGAATTCTTGATAACACAGATATCGCCTTCCATTACAAGGTCATCGGCGATGGGAATATCAACTTCAAGCGCAGCCTTAAGAGATGATTCATAAAGTGTATTGCCGCTTCTGATGATATATCTGTCTGAACCAAACATCATGACATCATTAATGGCAATTCCGGGAAGTCCCAAAGCATTAGGTGTACCGCCTAAGACAGATACATAATAAGACTGGTTGTCAGATGTAACCGCTATTACTCCGTGATTTCCGGAAGGGCAAATGCTTAACGGTTCGATAGAAGAAATATCACATGAACAAAGTTCAGGTTCCAAATCACTCATACCGATCTTAATAAGTCTTCCATAACTTGTAAGAATGAAGGCTGTATCTTCACCGGATTCAAGATCAATGATAGTATCGCCGTCACGCATAAACTCAGAGAGCTCATCAAGCTTATCGATGAACAGACCGTTACGACTTAAGTAGACCTCATCATCAGTACAAACGACCATAAATCCTGAGCCGTTCGCAACAAAAGAATAATCAATCTGTGCAACCACAATCGATTCCGTGGGAGTAATGCCCATAACATAGCCGTTATTAACGAAAACGTTGATATTGCCGTTAACGACAGATATGTATTCCGCCTCTGTCCCATCCCTTAATGAACAGGAACCAAGTAAAGCGAAGGGGCCCGAATCAGATGATGCATAAACATCACCATTGGCTGTAACCGCATAAACTGTAATACCGTCAACGCACATATCAACAAAAGGCATTCCTACCGACTGATCAGTAGGATACAATGCCGCATTGGAGATAATCTTGCCGCTTTGTGTAAGCACATAAAGGCTTCCCGATGATTCCACGGTCTTAACAGCCGTATCGTGAAGCCAGAAAGCATTGGCATCTTCGATCAGCACAGGTACACCGAACATAGTCTCAGCAAATCCGACGGCAAGACCGCTGTATCTAAGGCCCATGTTTCCCGCCGCATCCATTGAAAGGATATTAACCGTATCCCCCAGTGTCTGGCCAGACAATGTGCCGGCATAAGAAGGATCAAAGTAGATATAGTTGCCGCTTACATCAGTAACAGGAGCTGAGATGTAATTATCCTGTCTTCCGAAGAACGGGTCATCGATTATGTTCGCATCGGGCACATCAAGAAGGTTAATGCCTACACCCTCTGTCCTATCTGAAGTAAGATCGGCAGAAGCACTTACACGGGGAAGTTCTGCCCGGCTTCCGAAGAATCCGAGGAACATCAGGAAAACGATCGATGTAACGAGAATAAGTACAATGAGCACAAGAAGAATGAAGATTCTTCTCTTATGAAGATTACCGAATCTGAATCTGTCTAAGCGGTTCATACCGTGACCTCCTCAGATTTCGCTTCATTCTCATTAATCTTCTGAGTATTTGCCTCTTCCTCTTTCTTCGACTTATAAATCGTACGAAGCAGTACATATCCCGCTATCGCAGGAATAATGCATATCTCTTCGAAGACAGCAAGATAAATGGATGCCGTTCTGGTCGCATATGTAAAATCGCCCAGGATACCACTGTCAAGGAAAGTAAACAAAGTTGAACCCATAAAGTTAAAGATCGCATGGATCATAAACGTAAGCCATATCGAACCTGAATAATGATATGCCATGGCAAGAATGAATCCGCACACCAAAGCATATCCTATGTGAATCGACACACCGTGAAGCAGACCGAATACTAAAGCAGAGAAAAGAGCCGAGAGCCAAGGATTGAAAACTGTCTTAAACTCTCCGAAGATAACACCTCTGAACACGAGTTCTTCCGCAAGCGGAATAACAAGACAGGAAGCTATGAACTCCAGGATTGAATCCCAATAAGGAACAGCTTCTACTTCTACATTTGCATATCTGTCTATGTGTTCGTTATACGTATCAATCTGCTCCTGCATAGGTGCAAATGACTGTGCGATCCTGATTGCATTCTCAAGATAAATCGTCACGATACCAAGAAGTCCGAATGCAAGAACAATGCCGCAGAAAACCGTAATCAGATTCATGCGCCTGTGCTCAATAAGTTTCTCTCTTTTGTAAGACCTGATAAACGCATACAACAAAAAAGCGCCGACGGTCACGATTCCGTAAAGGACCGAGAACAATCCTTTATGAACGTTAACATCGACACCTGCTAAATCAAATCCCATATAAAAAGCCAGCTGTATCAGGATAAACAGTAAGCTGGCAATCGTGACCCTGAATAGGACACCGAGAACGTTAATGGTCTTATTCATCGCCGAATTATCTCACTCCGACTCTGTCCTGTCTGTCCGGAGCATCCGAATCGTAATATCGTCTCATGAACAACGAGAAAGCGACCTCGAGCTCATTCTTATCTCTTATTGAGATAAAGATCTGGTCGCCCTTCTCGTTAAACTTAGTCTCCATGATAACGAGCTCCGGGTTATCGTGGTTGCCGTTGTCCGGAGCGTAATTGTACATAACAATATATTCCTTCTCCTTGTAGAAGAAGTCATCAATTACAGACAGGAAATAGTCCTTGTTAGTGGATACATCCCTGATTACGATAAGCTCATCCTCAGCACCGGTCTTCTTACGACTGATGATCGGTGTCTTATCCTTTAAACCGAGAAGGCTTCTGAAAAAACCTGTCTTCTGATTGGTCTTCATTTATGCTTCAGAATCGTCCTCAGCCAAGTCTTCTTCATCGAGAAGGCTGTCATAGAAATCGTAAACCTTATCTTCCTCACCCTCATCGAGAGACTGGAACATAATCTCCTCGCCGTCCTCTATCATCTCAAGGATAACGAGTTCGATCTCTTCTTCATTCTCCTCAAGAGTAATGAATACGCCGAAGCTTCTGTCTTCCATATCGAAATTATCGATGATGCGAAGCTTTACTTCCTCATTTGTCTCTTCGTCCAATAAAGTTATGATATCTTCATCCATAGTAGTTTCCCCTTTATATTAATTAATAAAATGATTGTACCATAAACCTGCGTGTCAACGCAGTGTCTCAAGATAATCGGAAAGTATTATCTCAGCCGCTACCTGATCGATGACAGGTCTTTGCTTCTTAGTAGATCTTCCGACCTCTTTCATGAATCTTGAAGCAAGAACGGTTGTGTATCTTTCATCCTTCATGACAGGCTTGATTCCTGTAATCTTCTCGATCTTCTCACCGAATACAATAGCAACTTCCTCAGTATGCGACGTAGTACCGTCAGTTCTTGAAGGCTTACCGAGAACAATACCTGTAACGTTTTTTTCCTTAACGATATCAGCAATTCTCTGAACTGCCCACGCATCATCCTGACCGTTCCAGTTTACCGTCTCAAATCCTGATGCCGTTATCCACAACTCATCGGACAAAGCCACACCAATGTGCTTCATTCCGAAGTCAATCCCCATGATTCTGCCTTTTCCCATAGTATTTCCTTTCGAGTGTTTCTTACATAATAATAAAAAAGCGGCACCTTAACCTCAAGTGCCGCATAATAATTCTTACTTAATTCCCGTCAAAGCTTGCTGCAATACTCGGAGATAATAACCTCAAGAAGCTCGTCTCTGTCGATTCTCTTAATAACTCCTCTTGCACCCTTGTAACTTGTGATGTAAGTAGGATCGCCCGAGATGAAGTATCCGACCAACTGGTTGATCGGGTTATAACCCTTCTCCTTCAAGGCATAGAGAACGTAAGTCATGAGCTCTCTGGCATTAGCTGACTTATCAACGGAAAAATTAAACTTTGTTGTCTCTGTATCCAACTTAAGTACCCTCTAATCCTTACTATGGAATCATTCTATCACACTTAAGGATGAAAATATAAGATATTTTTATGTTTTATAAAAGTTTACACAAAAGACTTAAAGAATAAGGCTCGATTGCCTCCACACAGGCTATGGTTCCCACCGCAGGTTCAACGCCGCCTTCTACCTTGAAGAATGCCTTTACATACTCACGCGTGTAACCCGTACCGAATCTCTCCCCGTTACCGTAATCCAAGTAGCTTTCTACAAGGACTTCGTGTTTCTTACCAAGCTGAGCCTTCGCGAAAAGCAGCTCGCGCTCATCAGAAAGCTTACGAAGAACTTCGGTTCTTTCCTTCTTCACGGTACCGTCCACCTGCTTCATGGAGGCAGCTCTTGTACCCTGCCTGATCGAGTACGGGAATACGTGCACCTTATCGATGCCGCATGTCTTCACGAACTCACATGTTTCAGCAAATTCTTCGTCAGTCTCTCCCGGGAAGCCGCAGATAATGTCTGTCGTAAGCTTCATTGTAGGAAATTGCGCCCTTAGAAGCGCGACCTTCTCAAGATAGAGAGAAGTATCATATTTCCTGTTCATGCGCTTAAGAACGGTATCTGAGCCGCTTTGAAGGGATAAGTGGAAGTGCGGGCACATCTGCCTGATCTTTCCTAACCCCTCAATGAATTCGGGACTTAATGAAGAAGGCTCCAATGAACCTAAGCGGATCCTCTCAATACCTTCAGTAGATGCAACGTCCTGAAGTACTCCGAGGAATGCTTCAATGCCTTCTCCTCTGTCTGCACCGTATGAACAAACCTCAATACCGGAAACAATTATCTCTTTAAATCCTGCCTCAGCAAGATTTCTTACTTCTTCCCTAATGCTCTCACGAGAACGTGAAGCAACTCTTCCTCGTGCAAAAGGAATGATGCAGTAAGTACAGAAGTTATTGCAGCCGTCCTGTATCTTAAGGAACGCTCTGCTGCCTTCAGGCGAGATTACCGTGCCAAAGTCGTGATAGACATCACTCTTGGTAAGTTCAGGACGTGAATGCGAGGTTTTGTGGGATAAAGCTTTTCGCTCTGAGAGAAACTCCTCTACCCTTCTTAAGATGTCGTTCTTGTCGCGTGTGCCGAGAACGATATCGGCATCAACATCGCCGTCAGCCATTTC
>CAMJGB010000138.1 GCA_946405115.1 uncultured Clostridia bacterium
CGCCTTCTCGAAGTCGAGATCCTCCGACGCCTTCTCCATCTGCTCCTTAAGCTGACCCTTAAGACCGTCGTAACGGCCCTCGAAGAAAGCGACGATATCGAAGATCATCTTCCTGTACTGCTCCCCCGACACGTTGCCGCTGCAGGGTGCCATGCACTTTCCTATGTGGTAGTTAAGGCAGGGCCTTTCCTTGCCTATGTCTCGCGGGAATACCTTACGGCAGCGCTTTAAGGGGAAGATCTCCTCTATCGCCTTCATGGTGTTGTAAAGGTCGCCTCCCATGTAGGGGCCGTAGTAGCGTGCTCCTGCTTTTCGAGCTTTCTCGTCAGGGCGAAAAGCCTTAAACACACGCGGGTACTCCTCGTTAAGCGTGATGCACACGTAAGGGTAGGATTTATCGTCACGCAAAAGGATGTTGTACTGGGGCATGTAGCGCTTGATGAGGTTCGCCTCAAGGAGCAGGGCTTCCGTCTCAGAGCCTACGACTACATACTCGAAGTCAGCAACGTGCGACACCATCGCAGCGACCTTGGGATGCGTGATCCTGCCTCCTCCGAAGTAGGACCTTAATCTGTTTCTAAGCTTCTTTGCTTTTCCGACATAAATAACAGATCCCGAAGCATCCTTCATCAGGTATACTCCGGGACTTAAAGGTACTGTATCAAGTCTTGCGTCAAATTTATTAGCGCTCATTACCTCTTAATGACTCATACCTTAGGGTCCTTAAGATATTCTATCAAAGATTGAACTGCTTCGTTGGAATCCGTACCGTCTGCGGTTACCGTGATCTCGGAACCGTTATCGATACCAAGGGACATTACTCCGAGAAGGCTCTTGGCATTTGCTCTATGGCCGTTCTTAACAATGTAGACTGTGCTTCTGAAATCCGATGCCTTCTGTACGAGCATCGCAACTGCCTTCATCTGAAGGTCAACTGTTCCACAATTGAAAATGACTTTATCTTCGGTCATAACAATCCTTCCTACGGATAGTCCGTACTATATTTCTACCGTGGAAAGTATATTTTGAACAACATTTCAAGTCAACGAAGATTGGGCTTAAAAAATCAATTTCGGCTTTTTTACTTAAAAGCCTTAGAATGGCCAACCGTATTTGTTTATTTTCACAACCGCCTAATCGATGTCGGGTTTGAAGTCCGGGTTCCTCTTCGCCTCAAGACAAAGTCTTATCTGCTCGGGGCTACTCTTGTGATCGTTAATGTCTTCAGGAAGTTCATCGACGCTAAAGTAACGAGCTTCCGTCGTCTCCTCATTGGGTGTAAACCCGCCCTCCCTGTACTCACAAAGGACGAAGAATCTTATTATGCAGAAGAAGGACTTCGGGTTGTTGTGCCACCTGTTGGAATGCGCTGCCACAAGCCTTACGGGTTCAACCTTCATGCCGGCTTCTTCCCACGCTTCCTTCACGGTATTTTCCATGATGGTCGTGTCGTACTCACACCATCCTCCGGGCAGCGCCCACTTGCCGTCGTAGTCCCTTACAAGCAGCACCTCATCCTTCTCGTTAAAGATCGCAGCTCTCGTGTCTATCTTGGGTGTCTGATATCCCTCTTCCTTCTCGAAAAGCTCCGCCGCTGAAGCAGCATCTATATCATCAGCCGAGAGTGCCAGAAGCTTAGCTGCAGCATCCCTTACCTGCTTAAATCTCTCGATATCAAATCTGTCTTTACAGTATAGAAGAGCATCATTCGCGATGGCCATAAGTTCATGGCTCAATTCCACGAGTTCATATGCTTTTTCTTTATTGTTATTGGAATCTGCCATCAGGCCTCCGATGCAATTTATCCTTTGATAATATCAAAGCGGCGAAGGATTCCTTCGCCGCCGGTTGTTATCTATATAAATGACCTTCTATAAGATCTTTCCTTAAGTCCCTTATACGACTGCAGCAGCTTCAGCTGACTCAGCAGGGATTGCTATTCTGACTGCCCTTGTAAGAACGTCGATATAGCTATAGGAAACGATCTCGAACTCTCCGTCGGACTCACGCTGACATCTTACTGTGAAGACATTAGGATAGCAGTTATCAACTACGCCTTCGTGTACGATGATCCTCTTACGGCCACCATTGGAAGAAAGTCTTACGGGACTTCCAATCATGGACTGAAGTCTGGAACGACATGACTCCAAATCAGACTTGATGATCATTTGAGCTACCTCCACAAAAAATAATCCAAAGAGATAATAACAGTGTTAAGACTTTTTGTCAATTAACAACCACAATATATAGGGGTACTTTGTTAAATCTAAACAAAATCTCGTAGTTTTGCCACAAAATAGGCTTGAAACCCCTGATATCAGTGGCAGGACTCCAGGTAGCGTGCAACAAAACCCGATATATCGGCCTGTATGGTCTGAGCGCGGTCGTAAGATGAGCACTCACTGTACACAATAAGAACGATAGGCTCCGATGCATCTATGATGGCTATATCTGTATAAGCGTGGAAATTCTCGTTTCTTCCGGACACGTGAAGGACAGGCACATCCTCCCCGAACGAAGTCGTGAAAGGCGACCTTATGGATGTGTAATAAAGATCATCAATAAGAGGCTGGTATACTTGAGGCTCTCTTATATATCCGTAGTACAAAGCCTCTGCATACGCTGCCATATCGTAGCAGGAAGTTCTTCCGGGACCGCTTAACAAGGTTCCTGAATAATCCGTATATGTGGAATTCTCAGTGTAGTTTGTATATCCGCTTATGGAAGACAGATAAGTCCAGATCGTATTCATGCCGCTGCATCTGTCGATGAGAACTGACAATGCATAATCGTCATTTGTGGTTACGGCAAGGTTAGCGAGCGTTCTTAGATAGAACATCTTTCCCGGCGGATAATTGGCCGCGATGTTGGATGAGTTTCCGGGCACGAAAGATCCGTCGTAAGTAATGATGTAATTCGGAGATCCGAATCCCATGCTTACTCTGTGCCAGTAAGTCATCTCGATGGGAAGTGCGAATGATCCTGCAGGAACGATGGGTTCAAGGTCATTGATACCCGTTGTCTCTCCGTTATCGAGATTAATGTATCTGAAGCAGATACGCTCATTGGAGTTGGAATTAATGTAGTCGAGTACACTTTGCTTAAGGTAATCAAGCAATACGTCTCTTTGCTCATGAGAGATAGTCTGAAGAGGATATGAACTTCTAAAGTAGAAAGGCTCAGCCTCAACAAATATCTGTGCCGACAGATCAGTTACGTCAATGGTCTCTACGGTAGTCTCCGTAGCGATAACGGGAACGAGCACTTCTTCCGTAGGCTCACTTACCTCTGTCTCATAAGGAACGTCTATCGGAAGCGGAATTGAGGGTTCAGTCTCAGTGGGTTCTGTTGTTGTAGTCGTAGCGGCACCGACAAGATCGGGATATTCCCTCTCGTACAGTTCCTGCATGTTGGCACCGATCTTAATGAATATCGCAGTAAGCACCAAAAGGACGACGATAGCGATGGCCACAACGGTCTTCGTGTGTCGTTCTTTCTTAATCCCCTCAGCCTTATTGAGGAAAGTAGGATTGGGATACTGGCCGCGCCTCATCAGAACAGGCCGTGTACTGTACCGTCGGAATCAATATCGATCTTAAGTGCAGCAGGAGCCTTGGGAAGACCCGGCATCGTCATGATCTTGCCTGTGAGGATAACGATATAACCTGCACCTGCAGCAAGGCGTGCCTCACGAACCGTGAGAGTAAAGCCCTCAGGGCGGCCGAGAAGCTTAGGATCGTCGGACAGTGAATACTGTGTCTTGGCAACACAGATGGGAAGGTTGCCGTAACCTGCCTTCTCGAATCCTTCGATAAGCTCACGTGCCTCAGGAAGAATGTCTACATCCTTCGCGCCGTAGATCTTAGTAGCTACTGCCTTAATCTTATCTTCAATGGAATCGTTAAGATCGTAAATGAATGTTGGCTCGGGCTTATTACCCTCGTCGAGGATCTTAAGCACAGCCTCAGCAAGCTCGATTCCGCCTTCTCCGCCCTTGGCGAAAATATCAGCGGGAGCATAAGAAGCACCGTTCTCATCACAAAGCCTCTTAAGCTCTGCGATCTCCTCATCAGTATCAGAAGGGAATCTGTTGGATGCGACGATAACAGGAAGACCCAAAGCCTTCATGTTCTCGATGTGCTTACTTACATTGGCAAATCCCTCTGTAACCTTGGCAACATCAGGTGTTGTCAATTCTTCCTTCGGGATGCCTGCGTTGTACTTCAAAGATCTGATGGTTGTTACGATGACACATGCATCAGGCCAGATACCTGCCTTTCTGCACTTGATGTCGAGGAACTTAAATGCGCCCAAGTCTGCACCGAAGCCGGCCTCAGTGATCGTGATATCAGCAAGCTTCATGGAAGTCTTGGTAGCAATAACAGAATTACATCCGTGTGAGATATTGGCAAACGGTCCGCCGTGAATAAGCGCGGGAACATGCTCGATGGACTGAACAAGGTTAGGATTGATGGCATCCTTAAGAAGAACAGCCATAGCGCCTTCAGCCTTGAGGTCCTTAGCCTTTAATATCTTGCCGTCGAGGTCATAAGCGATAACGATGTCGCCCAATCTCTTCTTAAGGTCCTCAGCGTCGCTTGCAAGGCACAAAACAGCCATAACTTCGGAAGCAGCAGTAATGGAGAAAGACTCATCGCGCTCAACTCCGTTAGTTCCGCCGCCTACGCCTACCTTGATGGCACGAAGCGCACGGTCGTTCATGTCCATGCATCTTTTCCAGAGGACTCTGTCCTTATCAATGCGAAGCTCGTTGCCCTGATAGATGTGGTTATCAATCATCGCTGCGAGAAGATTGTTAGCTGATGTGATGGCGTGAAGATCGCCTGTGAAATGAAGATTGATATCTTCCATGGGAAGAACCTGAGAATAGCCGCCGCCTGCAGCTCCTCCCTTAATTCCGAATACGGGCCCCAATGAAGGCTCACGGAGTGCGAGCATGACATTACGGCCAAGCTTATTCATGGCCTGAGCAAGACCGATGCTTACCGTGGTCTTTCCTTCTCCTGCAGGAGTAGGATTCATTGCAGTAACGAGGACGAGTTTTCCGTCCTTCTTATCGCTTCTGTTTCTGATTGCATTAAGCGGAATCTTCGCCTTGTATTTACCGTAGTACTCGAGCTCATCTGAGCTAAGTCCTACCTTAGCTGCTATATCCCCGATGGGATTAAGTGTTGCCTGCTCCGCTATCTCAATGTCGCTTAACATAGGTATCCTCGTCCAATCCAGAAAATAGAATCATATTATAACATTAAATGAGGGCAAACTTCGCCGAGCCCGCCCTCTATATCTTTCATAAGCTTACGGAAGAAAAATCAATATTTCTTATACTCTC
>CAMJGB010000139.1 GCA_946405115.1 uncultured Clostridia bacterium
TGATTCTTACTGGGGTGGTACATGGATGATGGCATCCAAGTACTGCAACTCTAAGGCTTCTGTAGCTCAGATCATGAGAGATATCTGCATCAACACAGATTCCCTCCAGGATATGGCTAACAACGGTGAGTTCGTAAACAACATCTCTATCATGGACACACTTGGACATGACGATGCATTCGGACTTGAGTGGCTCGGCGGCCAGAACCCTATCCCGGTTCTCCTCGACGCTGCTACACAGATCGACAACTCAATCATCACAATCAATGACGGTGCTATCAACGATCAGTTCAACGCTGTAGTTGAGTCTTACATCCAGGGCGATATCGCTACTGTTGCTGAGGCTGAGTCCGCATTCATTGCTGCAGTTGAAGACGCTGGTATTGTTTAATTCACAACAACTGATTTAAACTAACTAAGGTAATTTTGCGGGGCAGGGCAACACCCTGCCCCGCATTTCCTTATAACTAAAGAAATTTGGGCAAAATAATTTTGGAGAGTGACCAAGATGGCAAGAGGTACAAACACACCTTCCAAACGTAGGGGTATGAGCTATTCCAAGTTTGGCTACATCTTTGTGGCCCCCTTCGTAATTGCATACTGCTTGTTCAGCCTTTATCCGTTGCTTACCACTTTCTGGTATTCCGGAACGGTTATGCAGAATGCTAATGCGAACTTCTGGGGTTTTTCACACAGAGAGGTTTATTATGACAGATACCTTAACCTGTCAGATTATTATGATGATCTCCAGGGAAGCACAGGTATCAATCCTGCAGATTATGCGAAGATCAAGAACTTCTTCTCTGCTCAGGAAGTTGCCGACAGATATTCACCTATCGATCCTGAGGGTCTTCAGGCTCTCGTAGACAATGGCGATATCTCACAGGCTACAAGAGACAGAATCCAGCAGACAATCGATACAGGCGATATTTCTTATATTGCTTCCGATGCATCTGTAATGGAAGAGCTCAACACATGGAGCGCTAATTATGTTGATCTCGGACTTACCGTTATCAACCAGTTAAACAAAGTAAACACTGCAGCTGTTAATGCTGCTACACTTGCAGAGAGTGATTCTGAAGGATCCGAAGAGGATTCACTTACAGCAGAAGATATCCTTACAAGCAGTCAGTACGAAGACTTCCTTGCAACACTTCAGGCTGGTGAGTTCGATGAGGGCCAGACACTTCTCGTTAACTACCTCGCAGATTATGCAGAAGTAGATTCACTTTATGATTATTTTGCGGCTGAGGATGTATCACTTGATGCAGAGTCTTTCTACTACATCTGTGCTAACTTGAATGCACCTAACGCCGTTTACACATCAGCTGATGGTGAGACAGCAATCAACGCGATCACTGTTCCTTTCATGACTAACCTTGAGAAGTATCTCAATGCTAATGTTTGGTCCACATCCGTTCCTTCAATTTCATCTTATTCAGCATTCCAGTCCTATATTGACGGCGATACAGAACTCCATTCAGGTGAGGAGCAGCTCTATGCTGATCTTTGCGAACTTGATGCAATGGGTCTCATCGTAAGACAGGTTAAGCTTGTTCAGGAAGGCGATACACTTGTACAGTCTTCTAATGCAACAGATAACATCCTCGTCGCTATGCGTCAGTATATCGACAGCAATTATCAGTCTGATCCCATTAAGACAAGATCTTCACTTCAGATCGTTTGCCTTAACAACTACCTCGACGGTTCTATGAACGCAGGAAGAAAGAAGCTTATCGATGCAGGTATCGATGTTGACTCTTACATCTGCTTTGATGGTGAGTTCGACATGGACAAGTACCTCCAGTTCAAGGCTTTGATCGGATTGGATACAGTCCTTACACTTGATAAGTACGAAGAGCTTGACGCAGCCAGAAAGCTGAAGAACCAGGAGAAGGCTCAGTCCAAGCTCGAAGAAGCTCAGGCAGCTTTGCCTGCAGCTCAGGCAGCTTACGATGCAGCAGTTGCTTCCGGTGATCAGGATGCTATCGATGATGCATACGAGGCTCTCACAGCAGTTAACGTAGCTATTTCCGATGCTCAGTCAAAGGTAAACAGACCTGCCGGACTCCTTGAGAAGGCAGATGCTACAAGAGATTATCTCTTCGTAGGCTTTAATAACTTCGGAGAGATCTTCGGAAACAAGTTCAGATTCAACAAGGTAGTAGGTGCATTCTATACGACATTCGTAATGTGGATCATCGGATTTATCCCTCAGATCCTCTTGTCATTGCTCCTCTCCGCTTGGTTCACAGATACCAAGCTCCACCTTAAGGGGCTCAATCTCATGAAGGCTTTGATGTACTTGCCGAACATCATTACTGCGGCAACCATCGCTATCTTCTTCAGAAGATTGTTCTCTTACTCCACAGGTGAGGCTACATCAGCAGTTCAGATGTTCCTCGATGCAATCGGACACGAGAGAGTTAACTTCTTCGTTAACCCTTGGTACACAAGATTGATCGTAGCATTCATCAACTTCTGGATGTGGTATGGTAATACAATGATCATCTTGATCGCTGGTATTACTTCAATTTCTGAGTCTCTCTATGAGTCTGCTCAGCTTGACGGTGCTAACTCTTTCCAGACATACACGCAGATTACATTGCCTATGCTCCGTCCTATAATGCTCTTCTTGTTGGTAACATCAATGATCGGTGGTCTCCAGTTGTACGATATTCCGTTCAACATCAACCAGTATCCTTCACTCGTTGCCTTCAATGGAACATACATCAGATGTACACAGACAGTTCTTATGTACGTTAACGAGTTGGCTTTCGGTAAGTCTAGTATCAAGCAGATCGGTATTGCATCCTCAGTATCCATCCTCTTGTTCCTTGTTACTACAGTCCTTTCCATCATCATCTTCTACATGATGAGAGATAAGGATGCAGCAGCACTTGCAAAGGCTAAGAGACTCGCAAGAAAGGCAGGTGGCACAAAATGAGTAGCAATCAGGTAAAATTACGTAGTAAGTCCGCCTCGATAGCTGCATACAGCGCACTTGTATACGTTGTAGTTATTTTCTTCGCTATCCTTGCGATCATTCCTTTCTGGTACATGTTCATGAACGCTACATGGGATACATTCTCCATCCAGACAGGAATCAAGCTTTGGCCTAACTTCGGTCACATTTTCGAGCAGCTTAAGGCAAACTGGGAATATCTGTCGAACCGTTCGACATTCAGTTTCGCATTGGGCTTCAAGAACTCTTTGATCATCACAGTGTCTGCAACATTCCTTACAGTTTACTTCTCAGCTCTTACAGCGTATGGCTTGAGCATCTATGACTTTAAGGGAAGAAAGTTGCTCTTCACATTGATCGTCGGAGTTATGATGGTTCCTACAGCAGTTAACATCACAGGTTTCTACAGACTTATGAATGGTATGGGACTCCTCGGAACAAGATGGCCTTTGATTCTTCCTGCAATCGCAGCGCCTTCAACAGTATTCTTTATTAAGCAGTACATTGATACAACGCTTTCTAGAGAGATTATCGAGGCTGCTAGAATCGACGGAGCAGGCGAGTTCTATACTTTCAACAGAGTTGCCTTGCCTATTCTCGTTCCGGCTCTTGCTACACAGGCAATCTTCTCCTTCTTGGGAACTTGGAACAACTTCTTCGCTCCCTCAATCCTCCTCACAAAGCAGGATTTGAAGACATTGCCTTTGATGGTATCGTTGCTCTACGGTGACCGTTACACAGACTATGGTGCTATTTACATCGGTCTGTCCGCATCCGTATTCCCGATCATCATCGCTTACGCATTCTTGCAGAAGTACATCATCTCCGGTGTTGCTGCAGGTGGTGTAAAGGAGTAATTTCACTCCCGGAACAAACCTTAAAGGTTTACAAGAAAGGGTCGTGCAAAAGCACGGCCCTTTTTATATAATATAATTATCAAAAATTAGGGAGGAAATTATGAAAAAGGTATGTAAGACACTTCTTGCAACTGCAGTTGTAGCATCCATGTCCCTTTGTGTAACAGGATGTTTCGGTGCAGCGAAGGAACTCAAGCAGTTGAGCGAGCAGTTCGTTGAGGCAGCCATCGCTAAGGAATTCGACGACATGGCTGATCTTTGCGAAGACGATGATGATGCTGAGATCATGCTTTCACCTTACGACAACGACTTCGATCCTGTAGATGCAATCCTCGAGAGAGCAACATACTCTATCGGCAAGGCAGAGGTTAAGAAGGATGAGGGTTCTGTAGTAGTAACTATTACAATTCCTGACTATGACAGCGTAATCGGTGATGCAGATGATGCAGACGATTTCGAAGATGCACTCGACGAGGCTGATACAATTGACATCGAAGTAACTCTCGAGTTCGAGAAGGACGGCGATGATTGGGTAATCACTAATCTTGATGATTTCCTCGCTGACTTCTACGGTGAGTTCTACAGCGAAGACTTCGAGTTCGAGTCCGACTATGAAGGTTGGGTAGCAAGTGAGAACTGGTGGGCATCCGACAACGGTACTTACAGCTCATCAACATCTTATTTTGATCTCGATCTTAATATTGCAAGCGAGTACTACTATGAGGATATGAGCTACAGCTTCAGAGTTTATGATTCTGACGGAGTTCTCGTATTCGTTAAGGAGAATATCACAGACTACGGATTCCTCGAGAACTATGCTTACTTCTCAGATTCCGGATGTGCATATCTTGACAGCTATCCGAGCGGCACTTACACATTTGTACTTTATGATTCAAATGATGCAGAGTTCTATCGTTCTTCCTGCTCAGTAAGATAAAAGCCCGTAAATTAAGCTTTTTGGAGCCTGCTCTTCGTATGGAGGGCAGGCTTTTTACATGGCTTAAATAAGGTTTGTAAACTAACTAATAATTCTTACTTTCTAAGTTCAAAAGAAGAAACAGATAGTGTAGAATATGTCTATATTTTTTGAATAAATCACCACGGAGGCAACCATTATGAAATTTGGTCATTTCGATGACGCGCGCAAAGAGTATGTCATCAATACTCCCAAGACACCTTATCCTTGGATCAACTACCTTGGAAATCAGGGATTCTTCTCCCTTATCTCCAATACAGCCGGCGGTTACAGCTTCTACATGGACGCTAGACTCAGAAGAATCACACGTTACCGCTATAACAACGTACCTCTCGATATGGGCGGACGTTATTTCTACATCAATGATAACGGTACAGTATGGAACCCCGGATGGTCTCCTGTAAAGACAGAGCTTGATGCTTATGAGTGCCGTCACGGTATGGGTTATACAGTCATCACAGGTAAGAAGAATGACCTTAAGGCTGAGGTAACATTCTTCGTTCCTCAGAACTACGACGGAGAGGTTCAGCAGGTTGTCCTCACTAACGAAGG
>CAMJGB010000140.1 GCA_946405115.1 uncultured Clostridia bacterium
ACGATTGCACCGTACTTAACTGTTACGATCTCGTCCTGCTGCTCGTAATCAATTGCCTTTGAAGGACAGAGCTTGGAGCAGACACCGCACTTACCTGTCTTGAAGTATGTGCAGTTCTCACGGTCGATAACAGGTACTGCAGGTACAGCCTGTGCGAAAGGCATGTAGATAGCAGGTCTGTTCTTAAGGCCTCTGTCGAACTCGCTCGGAATATTTCCGATTTTGCCCAACGGGCACTTGGTCATACACTCACCGCATCCCGTACACTTGTCGAAGATAACGGATCTTGCTTTCTTTCTGATGTCTACGTCGAAGTTACCTACGTAACCACTAACCTTCTCTACCTCACTATATGTATAGAGAGTGATATTAGGATGCTGGTTAACTTCAACCATCTTAGGTGTGAGGATACAGGAAGCGCAGTCGAGAGTAGGGAATGTCTTATCGAACTGGGACATTCTTCCGCCGATGGAAGGCTCCTTCTCAACGATGTCTACTTCATATCCTGCATCAGCGATATCAAGAGCTGTCTGAATACCGGCAATACCGCCGCCGATAACGAGTGCTCTCTTAGTAACGGGGCTCTCACCCTCCTGCAAAGGTGTGTTGAGGTTTACCTTAGCGATAGCTGCTCTTGCAAGGATAACAGCCTTCTTAGTAGCCTCTTCCTTATCCTTGTGGATCCATGAGCACTGCTCACGGATGTTAGCAACCTCAACCATATAAGGATTAAGGCCTGCCTTAGCTGCACATGCTCTGAATGTCTTCTCGTGCATACGAGGTGAGCAGGAACAGATTACAAGACCTGTAAGTCCATATTCCTTGATAGCCTCGATGATCTTCTCCTGACCTGCCTCAGAACACATATACATGTAATCATCAGCAAATACGACACCGGGCTCGTAGCGGACAAGCTCCACTACTTTCTTAACGTCTACAGTCGCAGCGATATTGGTACCGCAGTGACAGACAAATACACCGATTTTCTGCATATCTTACCTCCTGTACCTGCGGAATGCGCTTACGAGAAGCTGCTGAGGGAGATCCTCTGCGAGCAACGCAGGAACTTCCTCGGGCTGGAGATAATCTCCGCCTCTGGTTCTTGCTACCATCTGACGAGTTGCATCAACGAGCTTACCCGGCTGTACGTCTCTCGGGCATCTCTCGATGCAGGCAAAGCATGAAAGACACTTCCATGCAGCCTTGGACTCGATAAGTTCTTCGAAATCGCCTCTGATGATGTAAGAAGCGAACTGATGAGGCTTGATATCCATCTCGCTGTATGCGGGACAGGATGCAGTACACTTACCGCATCTCATGCACTTGTAAGGATCGCTGCCGCTCATCTCCTTGATGAGTTCGATATTCTTCTCAAGCTCTGTCATGCTCATACGCCCTCCTTTACACCGAGTGCCTCAGCAAGGAGCTCTGTGAAATAGTAAACAGGTACCTTGGAAGAAGCGTCGGACTTGTTGAGGTTATACATGCAAAGAGGACAAGCAGTGATGAGGCAGTCAGCGCCGAAGCCTGTGCTGTCGTCAAAGATCTGTGCTGTTCTCTGCTTTGTAAAATCAGGATCCTTAAGAGCTGTGTAACCGCCGCAGCATTCGTTTCTCATAGAGTAGATAACAGGCTCTGCTCCCAAAGCTCTGATGAAATCTTCCATGATCTTCGGATTCTCAGGATCATCGAAGTCAAGGATCTTACCGGGACGAAGTGTAAGGCAGCCGTAGTAAGCGCCGATCTTCTTACCCTCGAGAGGATTAACAACCTTCTTGGCAAGCTCGTCAAAGCCGATAACATCTCTCAATACTTCAAGGAAGTGAAGCACTTTTGTCTCGCCTTCATAAGGCTGCTCGAACTCACAATAGTTGTTCGCACGTGTTCTGATGTCTTCGACATTCTTCATGTCATCGTTGACTCTCTTCAGAACATGGTGGCATGCAGAGCAAAGGGTGATAAGATCCTGTCCCTGCTCCTTGGCATAGTTAAGTGCTCTTACAGATGAAAGCTTAGTAGCAATCTCATCAGAACCTAACGGATAAACTCCGCCGCAGCACTGCCACTCTGGGATTTCCTCAAGCTCAAAGCCCAAAGCGACCGCACTTGATCTGGCATACTTATCCAGGTCAATCGCCTTGTTCTTCAAGGTACATCCGGGGTAATAACTGTATTTCATAATACGTCCCGCCATCCTCTTTCTTAAGAATTTGGAGCCCATGTGCACATTACATAAGCCCCTTTCAGGACGCACTAAAGCGGCACTTCTGGAGCATGCACATAATCAGCTATTGTCTAATTTAACATAGAAGACCAAACCAATGCATCCGATAAAAACGGACCGAGGTTCGTACCCACGGTCCGTTCAATAAAAAGGTTAAAATATAACGTTGTTATTTATAAACGATTTGTTAAATGATTTTCAATTCACCTGTAAGAGCCGTTTTTCGCTTTCTTCTCAGCCTTCTCCTTGTAAAGCTTCTCATCGGCCCTGTCGATGACCTCATGGATGTCGATGTCGGCGCCGCAGGTGAACTCGCAGATACCGGAGCTCATCTCGATAGGATAAGGCTTGCCCGCATCCTCGTTATGGCGCTTTGTGATCATCTCGAGTCGGTCCTTAATCTGCTTCTCATAATCGCTCACCTGGATAAGAGCGAATACAATGAACTCGTCACCGCCCATACGTCCGATGATGTCCTTGTCACGGAAAGTATCCCTCAGGATAGCTGCGATCTCGCGGAGTGCGAAGTCACCGTCATCGTGACCGAACTTATCGTTAACGTACTTAAGGTTATCCATATCTGCATAACAGATAAGAGCCCTCTTCCCCTTGTTATCGGGATTGCCGATTTCCTTCTGCGCTTTATCAAGGAAGCCTCTTCTGTTGTAAAGACCTGTAAGCTCATCAGAGTGAGCGATGGCATCAAGTCTGGAGTTGTCTTCGATGAACTGGTTAAGTGAAGTCTGAAGATTCTCCTTAGCCTTGTTCTGCTCCTCGATCATGAAGAGGGACTTAAGTGTAACAGCGAGCTGGTAGGTTACAGGTGATACATTGGTAAGATTGCTGCTGTCCATCTCGGAGACTAACATACCGTACATATCATCACCGACGAACAACGGGAATACAACAACAGTCTGTCTTCTGTACTGAGGGATGAACTCGTTATCGAACATCTGCTCAGTTCTTAACAACTGCTGCTCCTCAGGAAGCATTCTGATGCCGTCCTCATCGTTGATAGCCTTAAGAAGAACTGAAGACGGACACTTCCATTCAGTTTCAGCCGATGTCTTCGTATTACCCTGGAAAAGGTATATGTAAGTTCTTCTGAATCCAACGGATGAGAGGCCGTCCAACAGATGATCGTAAGGGATATCATCCGTACTGGACATAAGGAAAACGTCTCCGGTCTGCTTATTGATAAGTCTGGATATACGCTCTGTCTTGGACAGGTTCTCTCTCGTAAGTGACAAACCTGCAAATGAGAGATGACGGTAGAAATCTGCGAACATCTCATTGAGCAATACCTGACCGGACTGATCCTTAATGATCAATGTACCTTCATAAAGGATTGACTGCAAAAGATTAAATACCTTCTCAGGTGTCGTATAAAACAATATATGAGTCTCAAGGATCGTCTCAAATGCGAGATTTACAGACTCCTCAAGATCCTTGTCAGCATCTGACAGAACGAACTTCGCATATTCATCAAGGAATGCATACAAAGCCTGCTTGATTCTGATTACGGAATCATCATCGTCAAACATACCGAACAGATACTTGATACATTCATCGATGAATCTCTTGCTTCCGGTCTCAAGTCCGTCGAGTCTTAATCTCTCACGCTGGAATTCAACATCAAGACCGCTGCATCCGCATGATGATCTCTGAACGAAATATGTTCTGATACTCATTCGTTCGATCTTCTTGCCGTCAATGAATCTTCTGGCATTAAGAACTGACTTATATGTAAGGTCAGCGGAACTTGCATCAACAGTAGTAAGAGGCGGGTTCATGGATACCGAGAAGATATCATCATCAAATCCGGTTACAAGAATATCCTTGCCCGGTGTCTTACCCAGCTCCTTAAGTTTCTTATAACCGCCGACAGCCATAACGTCGTTGGCAAAAGCGATGGCCTGAAGATCAGGATTATCATTCAAAAGCGTCTCAACCTGAGCACCGCAGTCCTCGGTAAAGTCACCGTACGCGACTTTCCTGTCATCGTAGTTAATACCCTCGAGATCGAGAACTTCCTTATAAACTTCGAGACGTTCCTTGGCATCTTCATTGGTCATAGGACCGCTTACAAAACCTATGCTTCTGCAATTATGCTTAATGATAAGATGCCTGATTGCCTGTCCGAGACCTGTGTGGTTATCGTACATAACCGATGCGTATCCGGGATATTCTGTAAACAGCAAAACCGTAGGAACCTTGGGAAGGCTGTCAAGGAAAGCCTTCTGCTGTTCGGCATCAGCGCGGGAACAGATAATTCCAAACAGTACATAGAGAATGTCTATATGCTTATCATTAATGAGCTTGAATACGGAATTGTACTGATACTCGTACTGCTTATCCTGATATCTGGTATCGGACTTGCCGATGTAGTGACCCGGGAAAATATAAAGGTTGGCGTCAAGAACCTTGGCTGCGAACTCCGCACCTTTACAAGCCTGAGCAGAGAAGTTATTGTCCAGATCATCTATCAACAGTCCAATGTTAAGACGCTTGTCACTCATGTTAGAACCTCATTATCTATCGTTCTGACCGATTTTTACCGATTTTTCTTCCCAGAAGGAACAGCCCGACATAAGATGCCGCAACAACTATGCCTCCTACGATAAATAATATAGAAATATATTTTTTATTTCCATTAATATTCTGTGAATCTATATCGGCAGCGACCGTCTCGGGAACATATTCAGACGATTCTGAAGTACTCTCCAAAGCTGTCTCAGCAACCGAAGTCTCCTCTACGGCAGCCACAGTCTCCGCCACTTCAGCCGAAGTCTCCGAAGGCTCCGTCTCCTCCGCAGGAACAGAAGCGGCAACTCCGTCTGGCGCATTATCGATTAGTGCCGAAGCGAGAGTCTCATTCCATGTAAGAGAGTTACGATCGAAGATGGCATAACCGCCGTAATCAGAAATACCGTTATCCCACCATATGCATCTGATGCCTCTTTCTGTAGCTCGCTGCATGTAGTATTCGATATACGAAGCACGGTCAGAATCGTTATTCTGATTCTCAACACCGAACTCACCTATGATGACGGGAACCCCAAGTCTGTTAGAGAAGGACGACAGTGAATTCATGAGTCCGTCAATCTGA
>CAMJGB010000141.1 GCA_946405115.1 uncultured Clostridia bacterium
AAGAGTCCGTTGGAGTACTCTTTTCGAATTTCCTCGTAACCCGTCTCAGCCGTACCTGTCTTACATACAACGTCTATCGGGAAGTTAGAGAAGATGTCCTGTGCAGTACCGGGCCATGTTGAAGTACCGGTTACAACGCATCTCATGGCATAACGTACAGCCTCGATGTTGGCTTCGCTTATGTTAAGAGGAACGGATTGTGTCTGTCCCTCATAAAGGATAGTACCGTCAGTTGCAGTTACGTTATCGATGACATAAGGCGTAACGAGTGTATTGGTTGCAATTCCTGCGGTGTAGCGGCAAAGCTGCATGATGGTAAAGCAGTTATCGAACTGTCCGATAGCTGACTGCGCCGTATCAGCAGGGAACCATGTACGGTCGTATTCATACTCGTGAAGCAGGATCTTAGTCTCACGGCTGGCTCTTACACCTCTGATCTCACCGGGAAGATCAATTCCTGTGTACTCTCCAAGTCCCAATCTCTCGCCCATGGCATCAATGTTATCGATACCTGTGTCTACTCCAAGTCTCATGAAGTAAATGTTGCAGGAAGTAGCCATGGCTCCGTTAAGATCCAAAGGTCCGTGGCCGCTGTCAGGGAACTCGAGGCAGCGGAATGTCCAACCGCCGATGTCGATAGGTGAATCACAGGGATACCAGGTTGATCCGGGCGAGATTACGCCGGTCTCAAGAGCCGCAAGTGCAGTACACATCTTAAATGTGGACCCCGGAGCGTACTGTGACATGATGGCTCTGTTCCACAAAGGCATGTCTTCAGCCGTTATATCCTCGTATTCACCGAGTCCGAGGTAATACTGGAGCTGCTCCTCTGCCCTCTCGTCTCCGTACATTGAAAGAACGAAGTCGTTAGGGTCGAAGTTAGGATAAGAACCCATTGCGAGAACCGCTCCTGAATTAACATCCATAACTACGAAAGCGCCGGCGTTAGCTGTCTTATAACCTGTCTGCTCAATGATCTCGGCGTTCATGGCATCTTCGATATATGTCTTAAGAGCTTCGATTCCGACTCTTTGAAGGTCTGTGTCTATCGTAAGCTGAACCGTCGCTCCGCTTTGTGCAGGAATGCCGTAATTTGAAGGGAAGAAAATTCCCTCCTGTCCCTGTGTAGTCCATGTATTGTAAGTAGAGATACCAGAACTTCCGTGCAGATATCTTTCCATCTGTGATTCAACGCCGGACTGACCTACAAGGTCGCTGTTCGAATATCCGTAAGGCGCAAGCGTTGCAAGGGATTCCTGTGAGATTCTTCCTACGTAACCTACAACGTGGCTCGATAACTGAGCTGCAGGAGTATAAGTTCTCCTGTAGGTCTTAGTAGTAATAATTCCCATGTAATGGTAGTTTTGCTCGTTAAGAATCGTAACGAGCTCGTCGGGAACGTTAGTAGCGATCTCAACAGGCGTTCCCGTCTGGAAGGACCAGTTATCCTTAAATATCTGGAATCTGATACGGATAATCCTGTAGGCTTCTTCCTCGGTATAGCTTGTATCCACTTCGAAAAGCTGTCTTAGGTAAAGGTAGAATACCTGAGGATCAGTCTTAACGTAGTTATCTGAATATGTAACTATAATTCCCTCAGAATAGTCATCGAGATTAAAAAGGTTATGGTCAGTCTGCCACAGTCTTATCTCTTCCTCATCCTTAAGGAAACGGAACGGCTCGGTAGCAAAATATTCATCGAGCTCAGACTCGCTTATGCAGTTATACTGATCAAAAAGATAGCTTAACTCGAGACACATCGCGTTAAGATCATCATTCTCCATATAAGCATTGGAGATCATGATAGTATTTACTTCCTGTGAAGTTGCAAGGACTACTCCGTTTGCATCGATGATATCTCCTCTCGGAGCAGTAACAATATACTGTCTCGATACACCTTCGGATGAAGCTGAGATCGTTCTCTGATAACCGGAGAATTGCAAAGCTGCGGTTCTGTAGAGAATTACAGCACCGAATATGCAGAAAATTACACCCAGGATAAAGTATCTGTTTCCAATGATCTCCAAGATAGAGGTAAGGACGGATTCCTGCTTGTTCTTTACATTGTCAGCCAAGAATTATCTCCTTTCCTCTTCTCATCAATAAGAACGGGATTAACACCGCCCTTGTAAGGTCCTATAAATCTTAACAATAAATAGATAGGTACTGCAGCATAAAGATTGAGCAAAGTCTGCGGCAAAATTGATTTCAAAAATATCTGTGAGAATTCAAGGTTATAAACCAGACTTGGCACAATCTGAGACCAAAGGAATATAACAAGATGACCGACACTCTTATATAGTAAAGTGGCCGCTACAACCGAGACAAAAGCAAGTATAAAGTTACGTTCAATCCTAACGGTAAAGAATGATGAACCAAATGCTGCAGCTGCAACCATTACGAAAAGACCAATACCAATTGCCGTATTGACGCTTCCGTCAAGGCCTGTAACAGAAGGTGCTGAGAAATAGTCTCTGATGATTCCTGCCAGAGCACCGAATACAATGCCGTCCCAGAATCCGAACATATAAGCTACAAGAACTACCATGATAAACATAAGGTCTGCATGAAGACCATATAGAGTAAGGAAGCCCGGGAAAGTTACCTGTACTGATGAGAACAACAGAAGGTAAACGGCATATACAACATATTTACGAATCTGTGCTGACCGTTTCATACACTTCCTCAGAGAGCATCTCCATGTTCTCTAATTCATCGAAAGGCACCATTATAAAGATGTCATTAAGATCAGCGATATCCGAATAAGGTCTCAGTGTAGCAGTGATATTAAGCTCGTTAGATGTATCTACAGATTCGATTACACCTATAGGAATTCCCTGAGGGAACAATCCTCCCTCACCAGAAGTAACGATCTCATCGCCTACATTAGGGATAACATCAGGATCGATGCCTGTTACAAGGCAAAGTCCCTGCTGTTTCAATGATGCATCACCTGTAATTATGAAGGTAGCACCGTTAACGGCATTAACCTTACCGCTGACCTGGAATCCCTCGTGCAAGAGCATAAGGATAACGGAATCATCTTCGTTAACTTCAATAACACGGCCGACGAGATTCATTCTAACGTCTACTACCGCCAGGGACTGTCCCTGTTCAAGATAGATTCCGTCAGAATTACCTACTCCGGCTCTGATAACCGAGAACCACTCATCGGAATCTCTTGATAATACTGAAGCTCCGAAAATATCGTAATTAGAAAAGACTTCCCTGATATGAAAAGCTTCCTGGAGCTCCTCATATCTGATGGCAGCCTCTTCATTCTGTGTAAGCTGATACTGAAGTTCTGCAATTTCCGCTCTTAACTGCTCATTCTCATTTCTGATGGCAATACCATCTGTCAAAGCAGCCCAGAAGCCTGAAATTGAATTACCGGTGTACTTAACAACTTTCTGTATAGGATTAACAACGGCTCCTATAGGCTTCAAAACAACATTAAGGGGACTTCCCGGGAATGAACCGAGGATGATCACAGCCAGAATGATAAGTAATGAAACGACTGTAAGGAACCGCTTGTTAGTCAGCAGTTTACGCATTTTTATGCTTGCTTTTTACCGCAACAAACCTTGTATTTCTTGCCTGAACCGCAAGGACAGGGATCATTTCTTCCTACCTTGTTGGAATGAGCAATGGTTGTCTCTCTGTATGCGCGGGCAATCTCAGCTGTCTTGTTCTCATCGAGAACCTTGCTCCATGAAGGAAGCTTGAACAACCACTTAGCCTTAGCATCTCTCATGTTGAAGTAAAGTTTCTCATAATCAATGTCGAGGTTGATATCTGTATCGTCATCAACATTCTCTACATCGAGCTCGTTGTTAAGGGATGTCTTGATACCGTCGAGGAATCCTACGAAGATATCCATTGTTTCCTTTGTAAAGCCGAGCTTAGCAGCAAGCTCTGAAGCCTTACCGGATGTGAATTCCTTATTGTCAGGATAGGAAGAAAGGATCTTGTCATAAGCATCCTTCTCCATTACATAATAAGCGTTGATATAACGTGTATAGGATGTCTGATCCTTTACGTTCTCAGAATTGTCAATCCATGTCTCGTAATAAGTCATTTCAATTCTCCTTTATTAAAGCTTTTCAGCAATAGCCTTGAGGAAGTCCTCTGTATTAACAACATTCTTTGTAGGAACATCGATAAGGTTCTTGAGGTCGCCTGTGATAGTACCGGACTCGATTGTCTCGATGGAAGCCTTCTCAAGTCTGTCAGCAAAGTCAGCAAGCTCAGGGAGCTCATCGAGCTCAGCACGCTTTCTCAAAGCGCCTGTCCAAGCAAAGAGAGTAGCCATAGGGTTTGTTGATGTAGCCTCACCCTTAAGGTACTTGTAGTAGTGTCTTGTTACTGTGCCGTGAGCAGCCTCATACTCATAAACACCGTCAGGTGAAACGAGTACGGATGTCATCATTGCAAGTGAACCGCAAGCAGAAGCGAGCATGTCGGACATTACGTCACCGTCGTAGTTCTTGCATGCCCAAACGATACCGCCCTCGGATCTCATGATTCTTGCAACAGCATCATCGATCAAAGTGTAGAAGTATTCGATGCCTGCAGCCTCGAACTTGGACTTGAACTCTGCCTCGTAAACCTCAGCAAAGATATCCTTGAATCTGTGGTCATATGTCTTGGAAATTGTATCCTTTGTAGCGAACCAGAGGCTCTGCTTAACATCAAGAGCATACATGAAGCATGAACGTGCGAAAGCCTCGATGGACTTATCTGTGTTATGCATTCCCTGGATGATACCTGCGCTCTCGAACTCGAAGATTGTCTTCTTCTCTGTTCTTCCGTCAGGATAAGTAACTACGAGTTCTGCAGTAGCAGGTCCGTCAACACGAAGCTCGCTGTTTCTGTATACATCACCGTAAGCATGTCTTGCGATAGTGATAGGCTTCTTCCAGCAGCTTACGAAAGGATCGATACCCTTAACAAGGATAGGAGCTCTGAATACAGTACCGTCGAGCATAGCTCTGATAGTTCCGTTAGGGCTCTTCCACATCTTGTGGAGATTATATTCTGTCATACGCTGAGCGTTCGGCGTAATAGTAGCGCACTTAACTGCAACACCCAATTCCTTTGTGCGGTTTGCAGAATCGATTGTAACCTGATCACCGGTTGCATCTCTGTTAGGAAGTCCCAAGTCAAAATACTCAGTCTTAAGGTCAACAAAAGGAGTGATTACGATATCCTTAATCTGCTTCCATACAACTCTGGTCATCTCATCGCCGTCCATCTCAACGAGCGGCGTCTTCATAGCAATCTTAGACATAAAAGTCCTCCAACTTCATAATAACTGCATTATTTTAAAGTA
>CAMJGB010000142.1 GCA_946405115.1 uncultured Clostridia bacterium
GAGAAGGAGCCCGTTAAGCTTACAAATTCTTACTATGACACGAAGGACCGAGTTCTTCTTAACAAGGGAACTTCCGTTCGAGTAAGACTTTACGAGGAAGGCAATGAGAGCCACTATGAGCATACAGTTAAGTTCGGCGGTTCTGTAGTTAACGGTCTTCATCAAAGATATGAATGGAACGTTGATTCCGATTCTTCCGAATTTGATGTAAATGAATTCAGACGCAAGGCTTCAAGGGGAGATGATGACCCGGAAGAGATTCTTGATGATGCTCTCGGCGATGTTAAGAGTGAGGATCTGATCTGCCTTTGTTCCACTTACTGTGAGAGAACTACTTATACTTTCGGATTCGGCGATTCCATGATGGAAGCTTGTTTTGATGTAGGTAAGATCTATGCAGGCGATAAGTCAGAAGATATCTGCGAGCTCGAGATTGAGCTTGAGTCAGGTGATGTAGTCGATCTTAAGGAATTGGCTCAGTTCATCGTTGATAATACAAACGCTGTTCCTTACGATCAGAGTAAGTATATGAGAGCAATAAGGCTTCTCGATACTGCTTCAAATGAACAGTAATATTTATGATGTAATCATTATAGGCGGCGGCGCAGCAGGTTTAATGTGCGCTGCCGCTCTTAATATTAAGTATCCTTTCTTGAAGGTTCTTATAATCGAGAAGAACAGCAAAGCCGGCAGGAAGCTCCTCGCTACGGGTAACGGCAGATGCAATTTTACGAATCTTAAAATCGATTCTTCCTGCTACAACACAGATGACGAGAAGAAATTGTCCAAGATTCTGTACGCGTATCCGCCAAAGAAGATAATCGAGCTTTTCGAGAAGGAACTTGGTGTTGTTGCAGCTTTCAAGGATGACCTTGTTTACCCGATTACATTCCAGAGCAAAACTGTTGCAGATGCACTTACCATGGCTTGCTCCAAGACGAAGTTTGTTTACGATACTGAGGTTACTTCCGTAGTGAGCAAGGACATGAAGTACGTAGTTAACGGTACCTTCGAAGGCTACAATGTAGTATTTTCCTGCGGCGGAGTATCGCTTCCGGATTCCGGCAGCAACGGCTCTTTGTTTCCTACGATAAAGTCTTATGCAGGAAACGACAGCTTCGTACAGTTACTGCCTTCACTCGTCTCATTAAAGTCTTCCGACAAGGACATAAAGAAGCTCTCGGGACTTCGCCAGGAGTGCGCTCTTACCATGGACGGGCACATCGAAAAGGGAGAGATCCTCTTTACGGATTACGGCGTATCCGGAATATGCGTAATGCAGTTTTCGGGTATATATAACAGAAGTCTCGCTTCTGGTAAAAAGATTCCTTATATAAGTGCCGATCTTATCCCTTCCATGAGCAGCAAGGAGAAGCTTGCCAAGATAACTGATCTTATTAAAAGATTCCCCGACAGAACTGCTTCCGATGCATTATCAGGTCTTCTTAAAGAACCTCTTGCAAGGTGTGTGGTAGAAAGATCTAACGGATCACCTGAAGATATCGCTAAGATTGCAGGTGATTTCAGGATCAATCTTGCAGGAAGCCAGGGTTTTGATAAAGCTCAGGTAACTTCAGGAGGCCTTAAGCTTAAGAAGGTTACTGACGGACTTGAACTTCAAAACAGCAGAGGTCTTTATGTAATAGGCGAAGCACTTAACGTGGACGGTATATGCGGAGGCTATAACCTTCACTGGGCTTGGGCATCGGCATTAACCTGCGTCGAAGATATCATCGACGAATACGAGGAGATCTGAAGTGATCAAGGAACTTAAATTCAGACCTCAGGATATCGGCAATGCCGATGATATCAAAGCCGTTCTTTCCAAGAAGTCAGGCATATCTAAGGACAAATTTATCATATTAAGGTCTTATATCGATGCGCGTAAAAAGCCCGATGTAAAGATATGCTACAGAGTAACAGATGAGAAGCTGCCTGATCCGTCAATCCCTGTTTTGATACATAAAGATAAGAGATTCAAGGATTCAACAAGGCCTGTAATAGTAGGATTCGGTCCTGCAGGAATGTTCGCAGGACTCGTTCTTTCCATGTACGGTCTTAAGCCGATCATCATTGAGAAGGGAAGAGACGTCGCTTCAAGAACTGAAGACGTCAACAGATATAAGAAGGACGGTGTTATTGATCCTTCTTCCAACATTCAGTTCGGCGAGGGCGGTGCCGGCACATTCTCTGACGGCAAGCTTAATACCGGTGTTTCTTCAGATTACAAGGGTTTCATTAATGAAGTATTCATTCGTCATGGTGCACCTGAAGATATCGCATATGACTCCCATCCTCATGTTGGTACAGATAATCTCGTTAATGTAGTTAAGGGCATAAGAGAGCAGATTATATCGCTGGGCGGTGAAGTTCATTTTGAAGAAGAGCTTAAGGAGATCAATCTCCATAATTATGCAAGGCCTGCCAAGATTGAAGGAATTACTACTGATAAAGGTTACTATGCAACTGATAATCTGATACTTGCAATAGGAAACAGCAGCAGAGTTTTTGTAAGAGAGTACTCTAACCTTCTCGGGATGACATCTAAGCCTTTCTCGATTGGAGTCCGTATAGAACATTTAAGGGAAGATATCGATAAAGCAATGTATGGATTTGATACAGCACTTTATAAGAATATCTTTGCTGCAAATTACAAGCTTGCTGTTGATACAAATACAGGAAACAAGCTCTATACATTCTGTATGTGTCCGGGAGGAGAGGTAGTACCGTCTGCATCTTATGAGAATGCTGTATGCACTAACGGCATGAGTTACAGAGGCCGTGATGGCATTAATTCCAATGCGGCTTTACTCGTACCGTTTAATCCTGCTTCTGAGTCTGACGACCCTTTGTACGGAATGATATTCCAGGATATGCTCGAGATGAATGCATATAAACTTGCAGGAAGTAACGCCAAGGCACCTTTCATTACTTACGGAGACCTTCGTAAGGGTACCTGCGGATCATCGTACACAGATATTAAGCCGACATATAGTCCCGGAGCAGTACCTTGCGATTTCAACGAGCTGCTTCCTCGATACATGGTTGAGACTTTGATTGACGGAATCTCATTAATGGGCAAAAAGATTAAAGGATTTGACACGGATTCTGCCATTCTTACAGCCGTTGAAACAAGATCATCGTCACCTGTACGAATACCGAGAGACAAGGAATCTTATCAGAGCCTTAGTGTTGAAGGCATCTATCCTTGCGGAGAGGGTGCAGGCTATGCAGGAGGCATAATGAGCAGCGCCGTTGATGGCATAAAATGTGCTAATCGGCTTGCTGAAAGTATGCTATTATAACTCTGATAATTAATTCCAGGAGAGTTATATTATGGATTCCAATAAGAATACAGCCGTTATCTCGGTCATCGGTAAGGACCGTGTAGGCATTATCGCAGGCGTAGCTACTTTACTTTCTCAGAATGACATCAACATCAACGATATCTCACAGACAATTCTTGACGGTATCTTCACAATGATCATGATGGTTGATCTTAAAGATAACGTTATCGAGAATTCCGATATTGTCGAGAAACTCAATGCTTTGGGCGAAGAGCTCGGAGTTACAATCACAATCCAGCATACAGATCTCTTTGACAGGATGCACAGAATATGATCACTGATTACGAAATATTAGAAACGATGAAGATGTTCAATGAGCAGCATTTGGACATCAGAACAATTACAATGGGTATTTCCCTTATGGATTGTGCTGCATCTTCTGTAGACGAGTGCTGCAACAAGATCTATGACAAGATCGTAAGATATGCTCATGATCTCGTAGCAACAGGCGAAGCCATAAGCAAGAAGTACGGCGTTCCGATCATCAACAAGAGAATTTCCGTTACACCTATCGCTATCGTTGCTGCTGCATGCGACACATCTGATTACACACCTTTCGCGAAGACTTTAGACAGAGCTGCAAAAGAGTGCGGCGTTAACTTTGTCGGTGGTTTCTCGGCTCTCGTTCAGAAGGGTTATACGAATTCCGACATGAAGCTTATAAACTCAATCCCTGAGGCACTTGCTTCCACGGATTTTGTCTGCTCTTCCATTAACCTTGCTTCCACAAGAACAGGTATCAATATGGATGCTGTAGGTGATATGGGACGTATCATCAAGAAAACAGCTGAACTTACTGCAGACCGCGACGCTTTAGGATGTGCGAAGCTTGTTGTTTTCGCGAATGCACCTGAGGATAACCCGTTCATGGCAGGAGCTTTCTTGGGTCCCGGTGAGCCTGAGTGTGTAATTAACGTAGGTATTTCAGGTCCGGGTGTTGTAAAGCACGCACTTGAGTCTGTAAGAGGCGCCGATCTCGGTACTGTAGCTGAGACTATTAAGAAGGCTGCATTTAAGATCACAAGAGTAGGTGAGCTCGTAGCAAGAGAAGCTTCCGAGAGACTTCATGTGCCTTTCGGTATCATCGATCTTTCACTTGCACCTACACCTGCCGTAGGCGACTCTGTAGCAAGACTTCTCGAAGAGTTCGGACTTGAGACATGCGGTACATGGGGAACAACAGCGGCACTTGCTATGCTTAATGATGCTGTTAAGAAGGGCGGAATCATGGCATCTTCTTACGTAGGCGGACTCTCCGGTGCTTTCATCCCTGTATCTGAGGACGAGGGCATGATCGCAGCTGCAGCAAGCGGCTCGTTACGTCTCGAAAAGCTTGAGGCCATGACTTGCGTATGTTCAGTTGGTCTCGACATGATCGCAATTCCCGGTGATACAACAGCTGAAACTATCTCCGGAATCATCGCAGATGAGATGGCTCTCGGAACATTTAACAATAAGACAACTGCCGTAAGACTCATTCCGGTACCCGGCAAGACAGTCGGCGATGAAGTTCAGTTCGGCGGACTTTTGGGTTATGCACCTATCATGGAAGTTAACAAGGCATCTTGTGCTGATTTCATTCACAGAGGAGGAAGGATTCCGGCTCCGATTCACAGCATGAGAAACTGATATGGGTTCTAAGAAAGAATCAATCAGGAAAGCCGGTGCTTTTCTTAAAGACGATTACAGGAGAAGGACAATTTTATTGTCCTTTCCATCTATTATCGGAAGCATTATATTCGCTTATCTTACGGCTTTAGCAGCAGTCATAAGTCAGTCAGTATGGCTCGGCATTATGACTGTTTTTTATTCTGTAATGATCATTATGAAGATCATCGTCTTAAGAAGAGGCGGATTATCTTTGATCTCACGTAAGGAAAGATATACTCCGGTCAATAATTACAGAAGTCTTTGCATAAATCTCATTTTCTTTGATGTAATATTCGGAATCTCGCTT
>CAMJGB010000143.1 GCA_946405115.1 uncultured Clostridia bacterium
CATAACAGAAGTCGACGTCAAAGTCCGGCATTGATACTCGCTCGCTGTTAAGGAATCGCTCGAATACGAGATTGTACTTAATCGGATCTACATCCGTGATACCAATTGCATAAGCAGCCAATGAACCCGCACCCGAACCTCTTCCCGGTCCTACCATGATGCCGTTCGTCTTGGCAAAGTTAATGAAGTCCCAAACGATGAGATAGTAGTCCGTATATCCCATCGAATTGATTACATTAAGCTCATACTCAGCTCTCTTAAGATAAACATCCGTATCAGCCGCAGCGCCTCTTATGGCAAATCTCTTCTCAAGTCCTGAAGTAACAAGATACTTAAGGTACTGCTGATTATCAGTAAAGCCCGAGGGTACATCATACTTGGGGAGGTGAATGGTCGAGAAATCATACTCAGCCGTACACATATCCGCGATCTTAACCGTGTTATCTACAGCTTCCGGTATCTCTGAGAAGAAACGTCTCATCTCAGTCTCTGATCTTACATAGAAATCATTAGTCTCGAACTTCATCCTGTCAGGATCGGACATCTTAGATCCCGTCTGCATGCAAAGAAGAACTTCATGAACATTGCTGTCTTCCTGCTTAAGATAATGGCAGTCGTTAGTTGCAACTAGAGGAATGCCGGTCTTACGGGAAAGCTTAACCAAAGACGCATTAACCGTACCCTGGTCTCTTAAGAAATTACTCTGTATCTCAAGATAGAAATTATCTCTTCCGTAGAGATTGTCATACCACTTGGCAGCATTCTCCGCATCGTTATAGCGGCCTTCCTTAAGAAGACATGCAATCTCACCTGCAAGGCATCCTGACAGACAGATAAGGCCCTCATGCCACTTCTCAAGAAGTTCCTTATCAACTCGGGGCTTCCTGTAGAATCCGTCGGTCCAACCTGCCGTAACCAGACGGTTAAGGTTGGTAAGACCTTCGTTGTTCTTCGCAAGAAGTATAAGGTGGTTATATGCCTTCGCCCTGTTATCGTTAGGCTTCTCGAATCTTGAACCCGGAGCGACGTATACTTCGCATCCGATGATGGGCTTAAGGCCTGCGGCAGTCATTGCCTTATAGAATTCGACACATCCGAACATCGAGCCGTGATCCGTGATCGCGCACGCATTCATGCCCATCTGCTTAAGTCTCTCAGGCAATTGGGAAATCCTAATCGCTCCGTCCAAGAGGCTGTATTCAGTATGCAGATGAAGATGTACGAATCCTTCTGACATCTTACTCTCCGTTCTTCAATGCTATGATCGCATCTCTTAAGCTCGCAGCCTTCTCGAAGTCGAGCTCCTTGGCCGCAGCCTTCATATCCTTCGTCAGGCTGGCGATCAGTTTCTCCCTGTCTTCAGCCGACATCTTACCCGGATCATTATTCTCGATGAGTTTCTTAACGTCGAGCTTCTTGACCTTATCTTTCTTCGCTGCATCGTCGATCGTATCAAAGACATTCTTAACATGCTTGATTACAGTCTTCGGAACGATGCCGTGCTCTTCATTATACTTCTGCTGGATCTCACGTCTCCTGTTAGTCTCGGATACTGCACCCATCATGGAGTCAGTAACCTCATCCGCATAGAGGATAACACGGCCGTTGCTGTTACGTGCACAGCGTCCGATTATCTGTATGAGTGATCTCTCGGATCTTAAGAAACCTTCCTTATCCGCATCAAGGATCATAAGAAGTGAAACTTCAGGAAGATCGATACCTTCACGAAGAAGGTTAATACCTACTATTACATCCGTCTCATCGTTACGAAGGCTGTTCAATATCTGCATACGTTCGACAGTCTCGATATCTGAATGAAGATAAGTAACTCTGATTTCTTCCTTGTTAAGGAAGTCGGTAAGATCTTCCGCCATCTTCTTCGTAAGTGTCATGATGAGTGACTTCTCACCGCGCTTGTTGTTCTCCTTGATCTCGTAGATGATGTCCTCGATCTGACCTTCGACAGGTCTGATGAAGATCTGAGGCTCAAGAAGTCCGGTAGGTCTTATTACCTGCTCAACAACCTGCTCCGAATGTTCCTTCTCATAATCAGCAGGAGTCGCTGAAACAAATATAGTCTGTCCCATACGGGGTTCGAACTCTTCAAATTTCAAAGGTCTGTTATCTCTTGCAGAAGGAAGTCTGAATCCGTACTCAACAAGCATGTCCTTACGGGATCTGTCACCCTTATACATCGCGCCTACCTGAGGAACGGTTACATGCGACTCATCTATAAACATCAGGAAGTCCTTCGGGAAGAAGTCCATGAGAGTACACGGAGGTTCTCCCTCCTTCCTTCCTGCTATGTGTCTTGAATAATTCTCGATGCCCTTACAAAAGCCGGTCTCTCTCAGAAGCTCCATGTCATAACGTGTCCTCTGCTCAAGACGGTACGCCTCTATGAGCTTACCCTCATCTCGAAAAGCCTTAACTCTCTCCTCAAGTTCCTCTTCAATGGTACCTATGGCACGCTCAAGCTTCTGTCTTCCTGTAGCGTAGTGGCTTGCAGGGAATATCTCTACGAAGGTCCTCGAATAAAGCGAGTGACCCGTAATTGAATCAATGAATGATATCTTCTCGATCTCGTCGCCGAAGAACTCGATCCTTGTGATCACGTTATCAGCATCAGGGGTATAAACATCAAGCACATCTCCCCTGCATCTGAACGTACCTCTCTTAAGTTCGAAGTCGTTCCTGTCATACTGGATATTGATAAGCTCAGCCATTACCTGATCACGCGAGATCTCAAGACCGACATGAAGGCTTACCATAAGGGACATGTAGTCTTCCTTCTCACCTATGCCGTAAATACAGGATACGGAAGAGATTACTATAACGTCATCTCGGGTAAGCAATGATCTGGTGGCTGAATGCCTAAGACGGTCGATCTCATCGTTGATCGATGAATCCTTCTCGATGTAAGTATCGGTTGAAGCGATGTACGCCTCAGGCTGGTAGTAGTCATAGTAAGAAACAAAGTACTCGACTGCATTCTCCGGGAACAATTCCTTGAACTCGGAAAAAAGCTGTCCCGCAAGTGTCTTATTATGAGCAAGGATGAGGGTGGGTCGGTTAACTTCCTTGATGACGTTAGCCATCGTGAAAGTCTTACCGGAACCCGTGACGCCGAGAAGCGTCTGTCCCCTCATCCCTTTATTAATGCCTTCTACTAGCGAAGCTATGGCCTTGGGCTGATCGCCCGAAGGAGCAAATTGTGATACCAACTTAAACATACTCTGATTATATCATCGTATGCATAAATAAGAAAGTATGTTCGTGTTACATTTCTGCCCTGTCGACTACTACTGAAGCTATCGGAAGCAGGATCAAAAGCATAACAGCTCCGGCAGCCGCACCCGCAAGAACAGCGAATGTGTATGTTCTTGTGATGAAGAACACAATAAGAAGCGGTACGCATGCAATTCCGACGAGGCACATAACACCGATGTTTCTTACGAACATAAGAAGATATCTTCCGAGTGCAGGAAGAAGTCTCATGATAAGCAGAGCTCCTGTCTCACAAAGCATATCGTATACGAGCATCATCAAAGCGAATGCTGCTGATGCCGGAATCGAGAAATTGCACAGGAAATACATGAGTGCACCGCAGAGCAATGAATCGAATGCCATCTCAGGGATATCAGCCTTGATGCAGGCAAAGAGCTTGGACTTTGATGTCTCAGGTATGAGATAGATGTAGTGCTTTGTAAACTCAGTTACAGTCTTACCGCCTGCATAAAGGACTGCGTTCAAAAGGATCATCATCATGAATGCTGACGTGATAAGCATCTCAGGACGCTCAGCATCCTTACCCATAAACAGAAGATAAACTACTGTGATTATTCTGTATGTGATTCCGACAGGATTAACGAAGAAGAACTTCGATCCTCTCTTATTCATGAGGAAGTGGATGGCAGTAAGAGCCGATGCACCTGTTCCGCCTCCAAGCTTCTCCTTACCTACCTTTGCACGTCTTGTCATTGCAGCCGTATCGTTATCGACACCGGCACGTCTCTGCTCAGCGATGTCATGAGCCTTCTGAGCATACTCGATCGCAACATCGTAGTAATCGAGTTCCGTACGCGCATAGGCAAAGATGATCAGAAGAAGCGCAAGTGCTGTAAGAACAACTCCGATAACCGTGAACATAGGAGCACCGTTAATGATGCCGTCGTAGATCATGGAGATCCATCCGCCGCCCGGGAACAGCTTAATGAACCAGGAATCACTCACCTCAGCCATAACACCTGTTACACCGAGAGCCTTGATGTCAGGTTTCTTCATAAAGAATGTAACGGCAAATCCCAATACTGCGATTGCATCAAGTACGATTCCAACTGTCATGATGCGGTTCTTCTTGGCTTCATCGTCAGAATACTTGGCACCGAAGTAAGATCCCGTGAAGTATCCTATCAAAGCAGATATGAATGAACCTGCTATCAGGACTATAAGATCAAGTGACGACAGTCCGATCAATCTGTAAATGATCGCTGTCTGTGTACACAGAAGGAAAGCAAAAACGAAGCAGATCTGCATGGTGCCGGAAGCAGCGAGAATAAGATTGAATCTCGGTGTGAACGGTCCGGCCATATGGTAGACAACATCTGCTGTTGAGAATCCTACTACGCCGTTCTTAAGTCCCGTATAGAACATGAAGTTGAACATCACGATAAGGATCAGGTATACGCCTCCCATTACAACCGCTGCGTCTCTGGGAACATAAGAACTGCTGGGGGTACCGTCGGAATTAGGCATTGCCATCAGTGTCGGATATGCAATCATAAATCCGAAGATCAGTGCAAAGAAAATGATAAGTATAATTTTCCAAGGATGCTTAAGCAGGGATCTGCGCACCCTGTAAAGATATGCGTTTAACATATAAGTCCTCCTTAAGCCTGACCTTCTGTAATCTCGAAGAAGAGTTGCTCAAGGCTCTTGTCATCAGAAGAACCGGGAACATTATGCTTTGTAGCAGCAATCTTACCGTTCATCATGATATGAACTACATCCCAATAATCTTCGATCGTATCGATCATGTGTGTGGAGATAAGAACTGTCTTACCCTGATCACGAAGTTCCTGGAATACAAGCTTTAATTCCTTGATGGCATGAGGATCGAGACCTACCATGGGCTCGTCGAAGATAACTACCGAAGGATCGTGCATGAGTGCACAGCAGATAGATACCTTCTGCTGCATACCCTTGGACAATTCCTTACCCATCTTCTTT
>CAMJGB010000144.1 GCA_946405115.1 uncultured Clostridia bacterium
CCAGATTGTTCACAAAGAAGGAAGGCGGTGAACAACACTGTCAGATAGGAAATCATATGCTTGCTATCAATGAAATATTGAATTGGCTTGAGGATAAATACTAGAAAAAAGGCTTGGAGCGTGCTTCTTCGATTGCGTAATCTTTTGTAGAATAAACAAGGATTCAAAATTTCTGAAAAATTTTTCTCGAACCACCCAATAATCCGTACCGCTTATTCGTTAAGTAAGTAGATGCGGATAGAAAGGAGTTAAGTTCATGACCGGCAAGGAGCTCGAGCACATCTACAACGAAGCGTACCGTCAGGTGTACTGGACAGCATATTCGTTCCTTAAGAATGATCAGGATGCGGAGGATGTCGTTCAGGATACATTCATATCTTTCATCACGTCTTACGGCGATCTGAAGGATACAAGCAAGGCCGTTGCGCTTCTGAAGAAGATCGCTGCCAACAAGTGCCTCGACCGTATTAAGCTTACGAAGACCGATGCAGTTGAAGATGAGTTCTTTGAGAACATTGAAGCAGTTCCGGAGGATTTCCTGCCCGAATCGATAATCGAATCGGAGCAGATGAGAAAGATCGTTATGGATATCATCGGGAAGACTCTTTCCGAGGATATCAGAAGAACACTGATACTGTTCTACTTTAACGAGCTTACCACCAGGGAGATCGCGGATCTTCTCGGCATCCCGCAGGGAACTGTTTTGTGGCGTCTGAACTTTGCCAAGAAAAAGATTAAGAAGGAGGTCGAGAAATATGAAGAAGAGAATGACACGAAGCTGTTTATGGCAGTCCCGTTCTTAACCAAACTGTTTATCAAAGAAGCAGAGCAGGTCGCGTTCAAGCCCATGCCCGCTTCGCTCACTCATTACCTGTCCGCATCATCAAAGACTTCGGCTGTGGAAGCAGCAAAGAAAGGTGCAGGTATTATGTCTAAGAAAGTGATCAGCATCGTTGCAGCAAGTGTAGCTGTAACGGCAGTAATCGGCGGTATCGCAGTAATTAAGAACACACCGAAAAGCATGCAGGAAAGCATGCCGGCAGCGGCGGAGCAGGGGGCAGAGGAGACGCCGCCTACGTTGTATCCCCAGGATTATCTTATCCCTGATGTGTCGATGGTTTTCGATGGAATGACAAGGGATGAAGTGAAGACCAATCTTATTAATATTCTGACAGTAAGCCAGTATACTTTCGGCGAAGGATACGGAAGAAGATTCGGCATAGAGTCCCCTGATATTTATTACAGTTCAGACTTTGACTATACATGGCCTGACGGTACCTTTGACGGAGATGCGTGCATCTACAGTGTTGTTGTTTTCTTGGATATTGAAGACTTAACAACGGGAACCCATGGAGATATGGGCGACGTGATACTGGTGGTGCATTGTGCTGATGAGGCGATGGCACAGATGATTACGGAGGTCGGCCGTGAGATACAGGAAGAGTACCACCTCGATCCCGGTTACCCTCAGGATTCAGATTACAGTCTTACTGAAGACGGCATATACCATTGCATAATGAACTTGCCGATAATTGTAAATGAATAAGTTATTATAAATAGAGGAGGAATTAATTATGAATATGTCTTATTACGTCACCCTTATCGTTATTTTTGTGGTGTTCTACTTGATTCTGACGTATCCCAAGGTTCTGAAGGAGAAGAAGGCAAAAGAGGCGCGCAAGCAGATGCTCAAATCAATGGAAATCGGTGATGTGGTGGTAACCACTTGCGGCTTTTACGGCATTGTCATTGACATAACCGAAGAAGATGTAATTCTTGAATTCGGCAGCAACAAGAACTGCCGCATCCCCATGAGTAAAGACGCAATAGCCAAGGTTGAGAAGTAAAAACAACAACGGAATTATGGAGATAGATTAATGAGAAAGATTCTTTCAGTTCTGTTAAGTATAGTAGCGGTTTTTATTATGTGTTCCTGTGCAGTCGTTTCCCAAACTGCTCCCGGAACAGAGTATGGCAGTTTTACGATTGAGAAGACTTCAAGTTATGACGGCAAATACTATGCATACATGACACAGCACGATGACATGATCGTTGTAAATATTTATTCCGCTGATGACGAAGAAGTGTTCACCTTCGAGCCTTGCAGGAAGTGGGATTTCTGGGGCATCTGTTGGGAGAACGACAGCTATAATCTCTGGGTTCAGTCAGGAGATTTGGGTGTATTATGCTACACCATGTCTGATGAGGTCTGGAGTCTTGATCTTGATGCCGTAAGACCTGATTACATTGTCAGCAAATATGATGATTGATTAACCTGCGTGGGCGTTCTTGTAGATGGTTCTGATGAGCCATACGATGGACATGACTATCGCATAGGCGAAGAATGAGCAGAACGCCATAATTGTTTGACCGAAGCCGGCCCACGTGTTGTTGTTGGCACCCATCATCCAGAAGATCAGTGTCGCAGCAGCTGCAATCGCTCCGAGAATGTGTGTTACGCATGTAAGTGCGGGGTATGCTTTTCGAATTTCCTTGCCCTGACCGATTAACATCAGTGTAAGAAGGACGAAGATGATAGCTTCAGCGTAAATTGCTTCCTGCCAGCTCTGTCCGAGTGCAACACCTATCCTGCCGGGTACAGTTGTGTACTTATAATCCTCGTCAGTCCAAACGGTCTTAAAGACGGATCCGTCTCTGAGAATTACCTGCACGGTGTCGCCGACCTGCTTGTCGGGAGGTGTGAGCAGCACGACTGATCTGCCGCCCATATCAGCATCGAAAGCCGCTCTTTCGCCGGGATAATAGTCGAAGTACTCATCTATAAGGACGGCATTCTCTACCGTTACCTTCGCACTGAATTCGCGAACCAGGTTAAAACCGAAGATGGTCAGGTTGGCGATCAGGCACCATAATGCAATTATCTTGATTCCGTATAGGATATGAATAGATGTCTTCTTCCACATAACAGTCACCTCCCCGATAACCATATGCACTAGTTACTATCCTCTAAGCACATAATAGATCTTTTATTTTGATAATCAAACTAAATTCATGGCAATCGTGTGGCAGAACCTGAAGCGGACCCAAAATAAGATATAATCTCTAAAGCATGAAGAAGACTTTGTTATTGATTAAATTCCTTGTTGGACTCCTGATTTGCATTGAGAATCAGGAGTTCAATCAGGAAATATGCCGTTTTTCCTTGTACAACTCCTGATTTAACGCATAAATCAGGAGTCGGATCAGGAATTCATCACTCAATTCATCAGATTTCTTAAAAATGATGAAACAAGTGATGAAAAACGGCCAAATCCATCAGATTGTTCATCAGAAATTGAAAAAGTGATGAACCAAGTGATGAGTTTTTGATCACCAAACAACACATCACCTCCGGGACCTTGGTTCCGGGTGTATTATTGTAACGGGGGGCTTATGAGAAAGTATTTATTGCCGATAATGATGCTCGCGATATTCGAAGCGGTGGCGGTAACACTGTGGCTTACGAAGGATAATCTGTTTTACCTATTTAACTTCAGCTACATCGGTATCGCGATAGCGCTCGGCGTATTCCTGTTCATAAAAAACTACAAGCACGCCCGCCGCGTCGTGCAGCTTCTCGTGGGCCTTTACATGCTCGTGTACCTCGGCCTTATTAGCCAGGAGAACATGCAGATCGAGGGCTTCTGGTATTACCTCTTCACAGGCGTGTTCGAGGCGGCAACGATACACTACGCAGTTGCCAAGATTTTCGGCCCGTTGATCTTCGGCAGGGGCTGGTGCGGTTACGCATGCTGGACTGCGATGGTCCTCGACTTCCTCCCTTACAAAACACCGAAGGAGCCCCGCAGGAAACTCGGCTTCATCCGCTACATCACTTTCGCTGCGTCTCTCATCTTCGTCGCGGCGCTGTTCCTTGCACACGTCGGCAACATCGAAAAGCTAATGTTCTGGTCCTTCATAATCGGCAACGTTTTGTACTACATCGTAGGCATTATTCTTGCGTATGCGTTCAAGGATAACAGGGCTTTTTGCAAGTATATCTGTCCCATCACGGTCTTCCTGAAGCCTATGAGTTACTTCGCGCTTATAAGGATAAAGTGCGATAAGGAGAAGTGCATTTCGTGCGGCAAGTGTAAGCGCGTGTGCCCGATGGATGTTGATGTAACAGACAACTCCCGTAAGCGTGAGAACGGAACCGAATGCATCCTTTGCATGGAGTGCACGAAGAGCTGCCCTAAGAAAGCTTTGTGAGATTTGACACGCATTTTATTCTGAAGTACTATCACAAGACAATAAGATCGAGGGGAGGAAACGTCATGGAATTCGATGATTCAACTTACCGAAGTACCATTACAAGAATTCTGCATGGCGTATCCGAAGTAAAGTAAGATCTTCCTCACGGCACGCCTGCAGACTTCTGCCATGGAATAAAATCCAAAGGAGTACGCGTATGGCGATGCACGATGTAACGATCGAGAAGACTATTATGGCGCTTCTCGAAGATAAGAAATACCAGACACTTAAAGACATATTGGTTACGATGGAGCCATCAGATATCGTGGCTGTTTTCGAGGAACTTGAAGAGGAGCGTATGCCGTTGCTCTTCAGGCTTCTCCCCAAGGAAACTGCAGCCGAGGTATTCGCAGAGCTCGATCCTGACTGGCAGGAGCTTCTCATCAAAGGCTTCTCCGATACGGAGCTTAAGGAAGTCGTCGACGAACTCTACGTCGATGATGCTGCGGACCTCGTTGATGAGATGCCCGCGAATGTAGTTAAGAGAATTCTTGCACAGGCCGATCCCGAGATGCGTAAGGAGATCAACGAGATCCTAAGGTACCCCGATAATTCCGCAGGTTCCGTCATGACGACGGAGTACGTATCTCTTCGCCCGAACATGACCGTTTCCGAGGCTATCGTAAGAATCAGAAGAACGGGCGTCGATAAGGAGACTATCTACACATGTTATGTAACTGAAGAACGTAAGCTTCTCGGCGTTGTCTCCGTTAAGGACCTTCTCCTTGCACCCGACGACGACACGCCTGTATCGGAGATCATGGACGAGAACGTTATCAGCGTCAGCACCATGACCGACCAGGAGGAAGTTGCTCAGATGTTTTCGAAATATAACTTCCTCGCCATGCCTGTAGTTGATAACGGCGGAAGAATGGTCGGTATCGTAACCTTCGACGACGCTATGGACATCATCGAGGAGGAGACCACGGAGGATATCGAGAAGATGGCCGGTATGTTGCCGTC
>CAMJGB010000145.1 GCA_946405115.1 uncultured Clostridia bacterium
TTCACCTTCTGTCACCTCTTAGTTTCTCTTTCATATCAGGCACGTATTTACGTGAGACAATAACGTCCTCACCGTTACTAAGCCGGCATAGGAAACGTCCGTTAAGTGCAGGGCGTATCTGCTCTATCTTCATCAGGTTCACCAACACCTGCTTGGAGATCCTTAAGTAATTCTCGGCGGGCAGCATATCCTCGAACTCATAAAGTCTTCTGCGCGACTCATAGCAGTCGTTATCAAGATAGATAAAGCACCTGTCATCAACGGCTTCAACATAGAGTATGTCGGACAAAGCGATACGGTACTGTTTCTCGTCCTTGTACGCCTCCACATGTCCGTCCCTAAGCTTTATGAAACGCACGATCTCATTCACGCGCTCATTTACGCGCCAGCATCCGATCTCAATGTATTCCTTCTGCGAAGGATCTATGTTCTTAATATTGATCTCCATCAAAGATAGCTCTCGTTTACGTCAAACTGTCCTTCTCCTTTAAGATAGCAGTCGAAGAAATCAAGTATGATACGATTCAGATTATCCGTGCACTCCTCGTGATTCACCGTGCTTTCTGAAGTATTGAGCATTCCGGCCAGGAAGGGCGAGAACAGCGGCAGGTCCGTAAGGTCCATATGAGCCGCGCCGGTAAAATATGTGCTGAAGCCTTCGTCTGCGTTATCAAGTATAACATTATTCGAGTACGTATATCCCGTCTCATAAGCTTCCAAACGGCTTTGATGGTGCTCGTCGTTATCGATAGCGAGGATGGGGGTTGCGTATCTTTCTTCGTTAACCTGAGGCATTCCGTTACTGACTCCTGTCTGCTCACCGAGCATGGTACCGTCGATGTCGATGACCGCCGAGATGTCTGCTCTTCTTCCGACAGTAACTGCCGTCGCGCCTCCGAGAGAGTGTCCCATCAGGCCGATCCTGGATGTGTCCATGAGTCTTCCCCACTCCTGCTCGAAAAGCTCATTCTCCAGTTCATCAATCACGAAGTTCATATCAGCTTCACGTATCTCCATCCACTCCGATGTAATCTCATAGACTTCTTCCTCACTCATGTCATTATCATTTCCACCGACATATAAAGCAGTTTGGAGAAACTCCGGATCAACGGTGATAAGCTTGCCTTCAGAATCGTGAGTGAAGAACGAATGATAGGGATGGTCCAGACTTGCCACTACATAACCGTGACTTGCAAGCTCCATGAATGTCGATGCATTGCTCTGATAATAACCGAAGGCGCCATGTGAGAATATGACAAGAGGAAGAGAGTGACTTGCGATATCTTCATCATCGGGATAGTAGAAATGAACCGGTACTTCTCTATATGAACCGTCGTTCTCAAACTCCTCAACGCGGGATTTGTCTATAAGAATTATGCTGTCTTCCTTAACCGCATATCCGCCGGTCAGGGGTCTTCCGTGATAATCGGCAAAAACGAACGCCGGTATCATATTCACAGCAAGAAGAATTACACTTATCACTGCACTCATTACGATGGCAAACTTCTTTTTGGTCTTATTGTTCTTCCTGTATAAGACCGCGAACAAACCTGCAACAGCGATTCTTACCACAAGTATGGTAAGCAGAGCCTTAAATCTGAATCCGAGGTCGATACCCGGAAGGAAGACCATAAGAAGAAAGAGAACGAGTTCCGCAGAATCCGCCACGAACCTTCTCGGGGTCCATTTTCTTTTCGATGAGGTGCGGGTAAGCTCAAATGCCGTAAACCCGAGTTCCAGTATCAGTAATGCTGCAAGTAAAATGTATGCCATATAGTGCACCGCCTTTCTTACGGCGACTATATGGCATTACATAACCGTTCTCAACAGCTTACACGGCAAGATGCTTTTTGCCGCGGTAAGATGCACAAATATCAGTCGAATCTCTCGTCGATGACTCTCTTGGACTTCTTCTCGGATCTCGGGAGCAGGCCGATCTCGACAACCTTAACGATAGGTGTGAATCCAATCCTGGACTTAACTGCAGCTGCAATCCTCTCACCGAGCTCATTGAAGTCATACTCACCCGAAGTCTCGACATAGATCCTCATCGTGTCGCGGCCGTCGAGGTGTGATATGCGGATCTGATACTCGGAAGAGCACTCGTGGAATTCCTTCAGTATCTCCTCGATCTGAGCGGGGAATACATTGACACCCTTGATCTTCATCATGTCGTCTGTTCTGCCCTTAATGACATCGATACGGGGGAACTTCGAGCCACACTTGCAGGGCTCGGGGATGATTCTGGACAGATCATGAGTCCTGTAACGGATAAGAGGAGCTCCCTCCTTAACGAGAGTCGTGATAACGATCTCACCCCACTCGCCGTCCGGGAGCGGCTTCAGCGTAACAGGATCGATAATCTCAAGATAGATATAATCATCCCAGTAATGCATATACTTCTCGCCCGGGCAGTTGATGCCGATACCGGGACCGTAGATCTCGGTAAGGCCGTAGATATCGAACAGTTCGATGCCGAGTTCATTGTGGATTCTCTCACGCATCTTATCGCCCCATCTCTCGGAACCGATAACGCCCTTCTTAAGGCAGATCTTGTCCTTGATCCCCCTCTTCTCGATCTCCTCTGCAAGAAGCAGAGCGTAGGAAGATGTAGCACACAGAACGGTGGACTTCATGTCCATCATGAACTGAAGCTGCTTATCCGTGTTACCGGGGCCCATAGGAATACACATAGCACCGAGCTTCTCAGCACCGAGCTGGAAACCGATACCTGCTGTCCACAGGCCGTATCCGGGAGTGATGTGGATTCTATCCATATTCGTGATGCCCGCCATCTCGTAGCAGCGCTTAAACTGGATAGCCCAGTCGTCAACGTCCTTCGCTGTATAAGGAATGATTACCGGAAGACCTGTCGTACCGGAAGAAGAATGAATACGAACGATCTCCTCCTCAGGTGCAGTCATGAGTCCGAGTGGATATGCCTCACGAAGGTCGTTCTTCTCCGAGAAAGGAAGCTTCTCGAAGTCCTCCGCCGAGTTAACGCCCTTGATTCCGGCCTCCTCGAGTTTCTTACCGTAGAAGCTTCCCGCCTTAACGAGCGCCTCAATTCTGCTGTTAACCTGCTCCAGTTGCTTGTCACTGATCCTCATATTCCCTCCTTAAATTGACGCATATTCCAAAGCCTTGAAGTTAAGCTCGTGGAACTGCGGTTTAACCTTCTTTACCAGTGCTTCCTTAATGTCTTCGATGCCGACTTCACCGAGGAACCCTCCTCTTGCAGCAGCACCTAAGAGCACCATATTCATTACCTTCGCTGACCCGAGATCAGCAAGAGCCTGATCCGTGTTTACGATAACGAGCTTGCCGATAAGATCTCCCTCAAGTGACTTCAGGAAATCCGTCATCTTCGCGCCCTCATAGTCAGAGCCCTGCAAAGCAGCAGTAACCGGCATCATCGCGCGGTCAGACGTAATTACAACTCCGCCCTTCTTAAGATAGGACAGAGCACGCACTGTCTCCGCCGGCTCGAAACCGATAATAATATCCGCACATCCGCTCTGTATAAGCGGCGTAAAACACTCTCCGATACGAAGGTAACTTAAAACACTTCCTCCGCGCTGAGCCATACCGATAGTCTCGGCAGATCTTACATCCAATCCCTTTGCCATCGAAGCCGCAGCCGTGAGCTTAGACGCAAGTACCGTTCCCTGGCCTCCTACGCCGCACAGAATGATATTAGTGGTACTCATTCCTTCACCGCCTTTCCGATGGCATCACAGGGGCAGACCTGCGAACACAGACCGCAGCCGTTACAAAGAGCGGGATCCACCGCAACACGGCCGTCCTTAAGAACAACACCGGGGCAGCCTATCTCACGGATACACATCTTGCAGTCAACGCACTTATCGAGGTCTACCTCATACGGCGTCTCGGGCTTAAACAGCACTGCGCACGGCGCCTCGAAAAGAATCGCCTTCACACCCGGCTCGTCTGCGACTTTCTTCACGATTTCCACTGCCTCATCAAGATTGAAAGGATCCTGCCTTACCACAGTCTCCACGCCGATTCCCCTAAGGATGCTCTCGATGTCGATCTTATCCGTGAACTCGCCCATCATGGTGTGGCCGGTTCCCGGGTGAGGCTGGTGACCCGTCATGGCCGTAGTCGAGTTATCGAGAACTACGAGCGTCATGTCAGCCTGGTTATAAACTGCATTTACGACACCCGTTATTGCAGAAGCAAAGAATGTGGAATCGCCTACAAATGCAAAGCACTTGGTATCGGGCTTAACTCTGCCCACACCCTGCGCGATGCCTAGTCCCGCGCCCATGCAAAGACATGTGTCTACCATATCAAGCGGCATGGCGTTGCCTAACGTATAACAGCCGATGTCACCTGCGAAGATCGTCTCCTTACCCTTCATGGCTTTCTTAACAGCGTAGAAGGATGCTCTGTGGGGGCATCCTGCGCAAAGTACGGGAGGACGAACAGGAAGTTCAGGCGTCTCGGGCAAAGCGCAGGAAGCACTCTCCCAGCCCATAAACTCATTGATATATTTCTGTACAAGATCAGGCATATTCTCGCCCGAGCGAGCAACACTGCCCGTAAGCTTGCCCGTGATCTTCACGTTGATGCCGTACTTGCCGCACACAAGAAGCAGGTGCCTCTCTATGTAAGGATCAAGCTCCTCTACTACGAGGACCTCATCTACGCCCTTCAAAAACTCGCATGCAAGCTTCTCAGGGAACGGGAACGGCGTGCTTATCTTAAGTAGTGCAGGCTTATCCCCTTCACTGTTATCAAGGATATCCTTAACATTTGCATAGGAGATGCCCTGCGCGACTATACCCTTACGAACATCACCGACGGTGATCACGTTACGCTCATTAGAAGAGAACTCATTCGAGATTTCTTCATTACGCACCTCTATCTTCGCATGATTCGCGTAAGACAGCTTCGGGAAGATAACCCAACGCTTGGAATCCTTCACAAAGCCCTCAGGCCTGTGGTCTTCGTACTCTGCGTAATCACGCACGTCTATACTCTGATATGAGTGGCACACACGCGTAGTGGGGCGCATGAACACAGGCGTCTTGTATTTCTCAGAAAGCTCGAAAGCTTCGAAGATCATCTCATATGCTTCCTTAGCATCGGAAGGGTCGAAGCACGGCACCTTGGAATACTCTGCGAAAGTTCTTGTATCCTGCTCTGTCTG
>CAMJGB010000146.1 GCA_946405115.1 uncultured Clostridia bacterium
TGTGCCGACAATACTTGGCTGGCGACGGCCCGGGAAGATAGGTTGCTGCCGGTTTATATGAAGCCTTATGCGCTAAACGCATAAGGCTTCTTTCATTTACCGGAAAATTGCTTGAAATGTGTTTGCCACAAAAAAACTTTATTGCTATCATAAATTGTAATGTTACATTTTCCAATGGAGACGGATTAATATGGAAAAAATCTTGATTGTTGATGACGAACCGCAGATAGTCTCTTCAGTTTCAGACGTTTTGGGAAGCTTCGGCTTTGATACAATATCTTCCACAGATCCCAAGGAGGGTCTTCGAATGGCCGAGGAGATGGCTCCCGACCTTATTATCCTCGATTGGATGATGCCTAATATGAATGGTCTTCAGTTCACAGATGAACTGCGTAAGGCCGGTCATGATACACCTATTCTCTTCCTTACAGCTAAGGGAGATCTTAAGGTATATGAGATCGAAGCCTTGAGAAGAGGCGCCGACGATTATATGCCTAAGCCTTTTGATCCGACTCTCCTTATCGAAAGAGTTAAGGTTATCCTTAAGAGAGTTAAGAGAGGATCAGCTGACACTAAGGCTGACAACTCCAAGCATACATATTGCAACGGAGAGCTTGTTATTGATTATGATGCGATGCAGGTTTTGGTTAACGGCGTAAGCTGCGACCTGACATCCAATGAATTTAAACTTGTACAGTATCTTGAGCAGAACGCAGGACGTGTCTGCACAAGAGATGAGTTATTGTCCCGTGTATGGAATTATGCTTTCTCCGGTGACGTTCGTACTGTTGACGTTACGGTAAGAAGAACTAGAAGAAAGATCGAGCCTAACCAGGCTAATTACAAGTACATCCTCACGAGACGCGGCTCGGGTTATTATTTCCCGAAGGAATTCGACTAAGGAAATCCAATTATGATCGCTTTTATCACATCGCATTTCGCGCTGTGTGTAGTCGGTGTTTGCATCCTTATCTTCTTAGGACTCGCCGTCGGCTATATTGTGGGCAATAATGTCTACAATCACAACGCAGACGAACAGGTTAAAAGCGTAATCGAGAAGCTCGAATATCAGGGCCAGGTAAGATCATCCATCATCGACAACGTAAGTCTCGGTGTCATCACTTACGATGCAAACGGTATCGTATACAACAATCACACCATTGAGACTATGGACGGATTCCTGTATGGACAGCCCGTTCCTGCTACAATGGATGCCTTCCTCGACAGATTCGAGAACGGCAATCACCTTAAATCTGATTATTTATTAAATATAGATAATACTGATTCAGCTATCAGAGTAAATTACAACACAGATAAGAAGATATTCGAGATCAAGATCCTTCATAAGATCTATGAGAACATGCGCCTTGATATCGTCATCGTCGATGACATCACTCAGATTAAGGACGACGAGAGAAGACAGAAGGATCTTGCTGCAAACGTATCACACGAACTTAAGACACCTCTTACCGTAATCAGGGCATCAGAGGTATTCGTTAAGAATATTACTCCCGACAACATGCCTTCTTACGAGCAGATCAAGACATGGGGCAACAGAGTTGTCGTCAATGCAGTAAGAATGCAGGACATCGTTCAGGACTTCCTTACTCTGTCCATGTGTCAGGATAAGGTTCCCATGACAATTGTAGATATCGGCGAGATCATCGGCCGTGCAGTAGCATCCGTTGCCGAGTATCCCGGAAGAGACAAGGTAGAAATCACGGTTCCTGAGGATATGTACTATCCGCTCGTTTACGGTAACGAGAACCTCGTGATGAGAGTTGTCATCAATCTTCTTACGAATGCCATCAAGTATATCTCTTATGACGGTAAGACAGAGCCCAACAAGGTAGATATCAAGGTTTCTGCAATCGGTGACCGTATCGGAATTGAAGTAAGCGATAACGGCAGAGGCGTTCCTGAGAAGGATGTTGATTATCTGTTCGAGAGATTCTTCAGAGTTGATAATTCAGGATCAAGAGAAGCAGGCGGTTCCGGTATCGGACTTGCCATCGTTAAGGACATCGTGGATATGCACGAGGGTACGATCACGGTGAATACGAAGCTCGGAGTAGGTTCCTCATTCACGATAATGCTTCCTGTTGCAGGAGCCGTATTCGAGAATGTCTATGAGGATGCAAAGACCGGTATCATCAGCGAGAAGCCTTATTTCAGGTCCGCAGCTGACTTCATCTCACTTCAGGCAGTCGAAGTTGCACGTTCAATGGGTTATGACGACGTTGAGGGCCTTGCGGATGAATTCGAGAATATCCCGTTAACGGAGAATACATTAAGAGATAAGAAGCTCGTTGAGCTTTTGCAGGCATTCGGCGACGAGAGATATACGGATCTTGTCGATGAGCTTACATTCATTGAGCCCGATATGCTCGACGAGGCCGTAAATGTTATCGAGAACTCTGACGAGAGAAGCGAGATGCTTTTCGATGAGGAGGAAGAGGCAGCAATAGAGGAAGAAGCAGAGGAGACGGACGAGCCTGTTGTGATTGATCCTGAAGTGGAGAAGATCTTCGACGAGATCGTCGATCCCGAGATTCCCGAGGAGCCTCAGGAGACCGAGGAGGAGAGAGCTGCAAGAGAGGACCGTGAGAGAAGAGAAGAGGCGAAGGCTATCCTTACAGCCCAGATCCTGCCGAGAGCCGTGCCCGTAAAACCCGCACCGCAGGCATCAGAGCAGGCTGCCCCCGAAGAGTCCAGAAAGCAGGCAGTAACGGTTCATCCCGAGGAAACAGTGGCAAAGAAGACCACTCCCAGGAAGAAGAGGAAGGGAAGTCTTTTCCTTGACTTAACAGCCTCTACCGAAGATAATAATGAGGCGCAAATCCAGTCTGCAGTAAGACAGGTTCTGGACGAGACGGAAGGAAAGTAATTTGGATTCATATTCTTTTAAGATAACAGGCGGAAAACCGCTTAATGGTCATGTTAACGTCAGCGGAAGCAAGAACGCCGTATTGGGCATACTTGCTGCTGCCATGATGATCGACGGCACATGTACTCTCGAGAACGTCCCTGACATCTCTGACGTACATGTAATGGTTAAGATCTGTGAGTCCATCGGAGCCAAGATCGAGACTGAACTCGCTCCCGAAGGCTCAGTTACACTTCACATAGATCCCAGAGGAATCAATACTTACGAGGCAACGGAACCCAGCGTGTCCAAGATCAGAGCTTCGTATTACCTTCTAGGTGCGCTCCTTGGCAGATGTGGCAAGGCTTCGCTTCGTATGCCGGGCGGATGCGACTTCGGTCAGCGTCCTATCGACCTTCACCTCAAGGCCTTCAGACAGATGGGTGCCAAGGGTGCAGATTACAGAAACATAAACGGCGGTATCATATCGCTTCATGCGGAACCTCTTCACGGCGCGAAGATCTTCCTTGATATTGTAAGCGTCGGTGCGACTATCAATGTAATGCTCGCAGCAGCAAAGGCTCAGGGCAAGACTACAATTGTCAATGCAGCCAAAGAGCCTCATATCGTTGACGTCGCGAACTTCCTTAACTCGATGGGTGCGAAGATAAAGGGTGCCGGTACCGATACGATCAAGATCGTCGGTGTTCCTCATCTTCCCGGAAACTTCACATATTCGATCATTCCCGATCAGATCGAGACAGGAACTTATATGATCGCTGCAGCTGTTACGGGCGGCGATGTCACGATCCATAACATCATCCCTACACATATGGACCCTCTTTCTTCCAAGATGCGAGAGATGGGCTACACTATCGAAGAGGGTGATGACTTCTTAAGAGTTTACAGAGATCCGGAAGAACAGATCTGGGGCACGAACGTTAAGACGGCTCCCTATCCCGGATTCCCTACTGATCTCCAGCCTCAGACCGTAGTTCTCCTGTGCCTTTCCGAGGGACAGAGCAAGATGGATGAGGATGTCTGGGAGAACAGATACCAGTATATTCCCGAGCTTACCCGTATGGGTGCCAATATCAATATCTTCGGGCATTTCGCGCTTATTAACGGCATAAGCCACTTTAACCCCGCGCAGGTAAGAGCTACTGACCTTCGTGCAGGTGCGGCTTTGGTTTGTGCTGCGTTGGCTGCTGACGGTACTTCTTATATCGACGAGGCAAGAAGGATCGACAGAGGTTACGAGAAGATCGTAGATAAGCTTAAGTCTTTAGGTGCTGATATCGAGGTTGCAGGAAGCATAGGTCTTTACGAGGACCGCGAGGCTTAATGGAGCTCGTTCCTTTATTCTCGGGAAGCAGCGGCAACTGTACGCTGGTACGTGCTAACGGTGCTAATATTCTCATAGACGCAGGTAAGAATTGTAAGGCGATAAAGGAAGCGCTTGCTGTCGTAGGCACGGATCCTTCCTCTATCGATGCCGTTCTTATTACGCACAGTCACGTCGACCACGTAAGCGGACTTGATGTGTTCATAAGAAAATACCCTTCCAAGATCTACGCTACGAGTGAAACTTTCTTCGGTATGAGAAGAAGGTTTACAAAGCCTCACGACGAGACCCCCGATATCTTAATTAATCCCGGCGAGTCTTATGAGATCGTTCCCGGCGTTATCATGGAGGCCATAAGCACACCTCATGATGCGAGAGGCTCCTGCTGCTATAAGATCAACGACGGCAGCAGATCGTGCATGGTAGCTACGGATTTGGGCTACATGACAGAGGACATAATGGAATTCGCGAAGGGCGTCGATGCGATGCTCATCGAATCCAATTACGATATAAGAATGCTCGTGTACGGCGACTATCCCGAGGACCTTAAGGCAAGGATTGCGGGCGAGGGCGGACACATGAGCAACGACGAATGCGCACAGGCGGTAAAGTTCTTCATCGACAACGGTACGAAGAAGTTCTTCTTGGGCCACCTTTCTGAGAATAACAACACACCTTCAAAGGCTGAAACTACAGTATGTGAGTATCTTGCTTCACAGAAGCTTAGAAACGGCGTCGACTACGAGATGCGAGTCGCTAACCGTTACGAGCCCACCGAGGGGTTCTCTTTCTGATATGAAGATTACGTTGGTGTGCCCCGGCAAGATCCGCGAGAAGTGGCTCCAGGAAGGTGTCGAGGAGTATGTTAAGCGCCTCGGTAAATACTGCAAGACCGAGATCATTGAGGTCGAAGCAAGTCCCGACTACATCCCCATGGAACGTG
>CAMJGB010000147.1 GCA_946405115.1 uncultured Clostridia bacterium
TACATTTTTTATTGACATCGTATTATTCTCATTATGTAGTGAAGAAAATGTTCATAAGCCCTGTAAGGCATATGGCACATGGATTTAACAGTGTTACTTTAGTGTAGAAAAGAGCAAATTACGATGTTTATAAAAGGACCCTTTTGAACACGTGATATTTTTGAACACTCTGTCTACAGTTAAATTACATCGAGTTATGAACATATAAACATCAGAATGTTTATACGTCTGCAATTCTCTTCTCGATGAGTTTAACGTCAGAAAGCAGATCTTCGCTGTCTGTTACATTGCCGCAGGCGTGCATTACAGTAGTATGCTTCTTGCCGCCGAAGCACTCACCTATCTTCGTATACTGCATCTCAAGCATGTCTCTGCAGATATACATGGCAACGGATCTTGCATTAACGATATCGGCAGATCTTAAGTTAGACATGATCTTATCGGGAGATACGTCATAGTACTTGCATACTGCATCGATAATGATATCCGTAGTAATTACCTTCTTCTTGCCGGGGGAGATGAGAGGCGCGATCTTGGCCATAACAAGGTCAAGATTTATGTTGCCGTTCTCCAGGGCATAGAAAGCAGAAACCGTATTGAAAGCTCCGTTAAGCTCTCTTACGTTATTGGTAACGTTCTCACATACATATTCGATGATCTCGTCGTCGAACTTGATTCCCGTAGACTGCATCTTCTTAAGGAAGATCGCCTTACGTGTCTCGTAATCCGGCGGCTGAATGTCCATCAATACGCCGTTTTGGAATCTTGAAGTAAGTCTCGGATCAAGCTCAGGAAGGTTCTTCGGGGACTTATCACTCGTGATTACGATCTGCTTTCCTGCAGAAACGAGCGCCTCGAAAGTATTGAAGAATTCCATCTGGGTTCCTTCCTTATTAATAAGAAACTGAATATCATCAATAAGGAGAACATCGATGTTCCTGTACTTGTTATGGAAATCATCCCAAGCTTTGTTATGCATGCTTGATACGTAAGCGTTAGTAAACTCTTCGCATGTGGTGTAAAGCACCTTCTTCTCGGGATAAAGTTGCTTTACCTTGTAGCCTACGGCCTTCATGAGGTGTGTCTTGCCAAGACCGGAGTTACCCCAAAGGTAGAGGGGATTCTTATGGCTTAAGCCGGGGTTCTCCGCCACCGAGAAGGCAGAGGAATAAGCGAATCTGTTACAGTCACCTACAATAAAATTCTCGAAAGTAAACTCATCCGTAAGACCTGAAGAGGGGAGAGACTGACGCTCCTTCTCCTTAACTTTAGTCTCGGAAACAATGGAATTGATTGCAGCGGAATCGTCGCCTTCAACGATATACATAACTGATACGTTGCCGTCAGCTACCATGTTTACGGCATTTCTTACGAATCCGTCCAATTCCTTACTCTTCGCAAGGCTTAAAGAATAATCGTCGCGGCATGAAAGAACGAGAATGTTATTCTCATAAGAAACGAGCTTCATCTTATCGAAAACCGTGTTCATGTAAACAGGTTCTACTCTCGGATCGAGAGACAGAAGCTTAAGAGATTTGGACCATATATCGTCGTTCATAGTAAACCATCTCCGCGCGAAAAGTAACTGAATTATAACACGGTTTAGTCTATAATGTTTTACATATGTTCAGGCTGCCAAACATTAATATAAAGAATAAGAAGATATTCTTTAGTAACCTTCTCCTTGTTGCCGCAATCATTCTTCTGGTCGGAGGAATTGTCATGCTCTCATCCGACATGATCAAGCGTCACTTAAGACAGCAGAAGATTGATGAAGCCACGGCACAGATGGATCAGGTAATAGCAGAGAATGTTGCTGCCTTAGAAGCCGTAAACGGCGATGACACACAGATTGAAGAACCCGTAATGACAATGGTTGTAAGCGTTTCCGGACTTGAAGTAAACGGCGAAGACTACGATTATTACGACGATTATTACATTGCTCAGGCTCAGTCTGATGCAGCTGATTCAGTTAATCAGGAACTCAACGATACCAATACCGGATATATCACTTTACAGGGAGTCGGAATCCTCGATATTCCCTGCATAGATCTTCATGTGCCCATCTGGCAGACAACTAATTCAGACACTCTCCGTTACGGCGTCGGCCACTATGTAAACTCGGTAATGCCGGGTCAGGTCGGCAACTGCACCATCACGGGACACCATATGCTTAAGTACGGTTCGATCTTCAACCGTCTTGAAGAAGTTCAGATCGGCGACACATTTAATATTACTAATCTGCGCGGACATCAGTATACTTATTTTGTAGATCAGATTCTCATAGTAAGTGCTGAGGAGATGTTGAACTATGTAGGCGGCGGTATAACTGACACAAGGCAAGTAACGCTTATCACTTGCGTTTATACCGACCAGGGCAAGATGAGATTATTGGTTATAGGACACATACAGGATGGGACTTAAGGCACCGGCAAAAGCTGCAGCTAAGATAACCAAGGGAGTACTGCGTTTAATGGGACGCGGCGCTACTACTTTGCCCGGTAAAGTTGCCATCAAGATGTGCCCCGACATCATCAGCAAATGTGCCAAGGGCAAGAAGATAATCACTATCACGGGAACCAACGGAAAGACTACCACAACCCACATGATCACAAGCATGTTAAGGTCTGTGGGATACGAGGTAATCACTAATGTTTCCGGCGCTAATCTTGCTTCCGGAGTTGCCACTACTTTCCTTTGTGAGAAGCCTTCAAAAGGCGCGGATCCTGACAAGATCGTATACGTTCTTGAGACCGATGAAGCGGCTTTTGCAAGGATAGCGAAAGACCTTCAGCCCAAGGTTTGTCTCGTAACAAATCTGTTCCGAGATCAGCTCGACCGTTACGGCGAATTAAAGCATACAAGAGACCTCATCGCGAAGGGCATAGATCAGACTTCTGCGAAGATCGTTCTTAATGCAGATGACTCTCTTGTGGCATCAATGGGCAAGACCCGCGCGGAGCGTTCCACCTACTACGGAATAAGCTTCGACACCATGGCCGAGAGCAATAAACTTCACCCTAATAACTCCATTCTCGAGGCTTCGTCCGATGCGACTTTCTGCCCCGAGTGCAAGGTAAGATATAACTACGAAGCAAGAAGTTTCGGGCATTTGGGCTACTACGAGTGTCCCGCATGCGGCTTTAAGACCCCGGCGAAAAGATTCGAACTCTCTTACGACGCTTCGGGTAACCCGAGCGACGAGGGCTTCGAGTTCAACATGACGGATAAGACGACAGACGAGACTGTCGGCATGAACTTAAAGATCGCGGGAAGCCACAACCTTTACAACACATGTGCAGCTGTTTCCGCGGTTACGACATTCCTTGAGTACGACTGTAAAGATGGGGAAGAAAAGCTTTTCGAGAAGGCATGTAATGCTCAGGATAAAGTAGAGGCAGCCTTCGGCCGAATGGAGAAGATTGCCGTGGGCAACAAGTACATCTGCATCCTGCTTGTGAAGAACCCCGTGGGACTTGACCGAAGCCTGTCTTTTGTAGCGCAGAGTTCCGACGCGGATTCCCTTATGCTGGTGCTTAACAGCAATACCGCAGACGGCAAGGATGTGTCCTGGATCTGGGACGTTGACTTCGAGTCCAAGGTGAACGATCTGCCCCAGAATATCTACGTTTCGGGCCAGCGTTACGGCGACATGATGCTCCGTGTTGCTTACTCCGGAAGAACAGTCGACGGCTACGGTTCACTCGAGTACGCGACGTCGCTTCTTAAGTGCGCTCTCTCGGATTGCCCTGACGGCAAGTGCATCTACATCCTGCCTAATTACACGGCTATGTTGGACCTTAGAGGAAGACTCGTAAAAGACCTGAAACTCAAGGATTTCTGGAAGGAATAAGGTATGGAGAAGCTTGTAATCGGACATTTTTATCCTGACCTTCTTAACCTCTACGGCGACAGAGGCAATGTTCTCGCGCTCATGAGGCGTGCAACCCTTCGCGGAATCGAGGTTGAAGTTAAGAGAATCTCCATCGGTGATGACGTAAAAAACGGCGACATCGACATCGGATTTATTGGCGGCGGACAGGACAGCGAGCAGAACATAATGGCCGATGACATGAAGAATGTTAAGGGCGAAGTGATCAAGCAGATGATCGAGGACGGAGTCGTTTTCCTCACGGTCTGCGGCGGATATCAGATGCTCGGTCAGTACTACGAAGAGCACGACGGCACAAGGATCGAGTGTCTTGGTGCACTACCCCATTACACCAAGGGCGAGGACGTAAGATTCATTAACGACTGCCTTTATGAGATCGAGATCAAGGGTCAGAAGATAAAGGTCGCAGGATTCGAGAATCACAGCGGCAGAACTTTCCTCGGGGAGGGCGAGAAGCCTTTCATGAAGGTCCTTAAGGGTCATGGTAACAACGGCCAGGACGGCAACGAGGGTGCCGTTTACAAGAATACATTCGGAACTTATTCGCACGGAAGCCTTCTTCCGAAGAACCCTGCCATTACGGACATGCTTCTTGAGCTTGCCCTCAAGCGTAAATACGGCGAAGACTACGTTTTATCGGAGCTTTCGACCGAGAATGAAGACCTTGCCAGAAAGCAGGCCATCGAGTATATCGAGGGCAAAGAAGGCAAGGTTCCTAACAGAGATTCCTCTCTTTAATTGTAAATTCGCGATTCCTCTATTATAATTACTGCGTATTTTTCTTACGTTAAGGAGTAATTATTATGGTTCAGGCTATTGTCGGCGCTAACTGGGGAGACGAAGGAAAGGGTAAGATCACTGACCTTCTTGCGAACGAATCGGATATCGTAATCCGCTTCCAGGGAGGAGCCAATGCAGGACATACGATCATAAACGAGCACGGAAGATTCGCTCTTCACCTCATGCCTTCAGGCGTTTGCCACGAGAATATCGTTAACATCATCGGTAACGGTGTGGCGCTCGACATCAGAAAGTTCATCAACGAATATAACGAGATCTGCTCACAGGGACTTTCCCCGAAGCTCATGGTTTCCGACAGAGTTCAGGTAATCATGCCTTATCACGTTGACTTCGACAGATTCGAAGAAGAGAGATTGGGAGGCAAGGCTTTCGGTTCCACAAAGTCCGGTATCGCTCCTTTCTTCTCAGACAAGTATGCGAAGATCGGTTTCCAGGTAAG
>CAMJGB010000148.1 GCA_946405115.1 uncultured Clostridia bacterium
GCGTGACCCAAGGATCGGACGCATGTCCAGCGTTAAAGGGACAGGATATCGGATTAGTATCCCGTATCCGTAGAGTGCATTCATTAATTGAATGAATTAGAGTGGTACCGCGAACGACCCTTCGTCTCTAAGAAGATGAAGGGTCGTTTTTATGTCGGGAGGACAAAGAAATGATGAATTACAAGAAGTATCGTAAGTTACCGGAAATCAACTTACCTGACCGTAAGTGGCCCGGCCGTGTGATCGACAAGGCTCCAATCTGGTGTTCTGTTGATCTTCGTGACGGTAATCAGGCTCTTGAAGTTCCAATGACTTTGGATCAGAAGCTGAAGTTCTTTGACCTCCTTGTTAAGGTCGGCTTCAAGCAGATTGAGATTGGTTTTCCTGCTGCTTCAGAGACCGATTATAACTTCTGCCGTGAACTTATTGATAACGATCTCATTCCTGACGATGTTGCCATTCAGGTTTTAACTCAGTCACGTCCTGAGATAATCGATAAGACGATGGAAGCTGTTTATGGTGCGAAGAATGTTATTATTCATCTTTACAATTCAACAAGCACCTTACAAAGAGATGTAGTGTTCGGATTCGGTCAGGATGAATGCGTTAAGCTTGCCGTAGACGGAGCAGAGTATATAAATAAGTTAATTGAAGAATCGGATAATGATACTAACTTCATACTCGAATATTCACCTGAATCATATTCATCTACCGAACCTGATTTTGCAGTCAGAATCTGTGACGCAGTGTGTGATGTTTGGAAGCCTACGCCTGAGAATAAGGTCATTATCAATCTGCCTGAAACTGTCGAATATACACTGCCTAATGTGTATGCAGACAGCATTGAGTATTTTGCAACTAATACTTCATGGAGAGATTCCATCTGTCTTTCCGTGCATACACATAATGACAGAGGTACTGGCGTTGCTGCTTCAGAGCTCGGTATACTTGCCGGTGCGGACCGTGTTGAAGGTACTTTGTTTGGTAACGGTGAGAGAACCGGTAATGTCGATATCATTACGCTTTGCATAAACATGATGATGCAGGGTGTAGATCCCGTGCTCGATTTCTCTAATATCAATGAGTGTATTGATATATATGAGGAATGTACAAGGATGAAGGTTGACCCCAGACACCCGTGGTCCGGTAAACTCGTATTTACCGCTTTCTCCGGATCTCATCAGGATGCCATCAATAAGGGCAGAAAGAAGATGGCTGAGTCTATGTCAGATGAATGGGCTGTTCCTTATCTTCCTATTGATCCTGCTGATGTCGGAAGAGAATATGAGCCTATCATCAGAATAAACAGCCAGTCGGGAAGAGGCGGAATCTCTTATGTCATGGAGCAGTTCTTCGGTATTATCCTTCCGAGGTCGTTCCAGCGTGATTTCTTGTCTGTGATCAAGCATGAGACTGACGATAATTCCAAGGAACTCATGCCTCAGGAAGTGTTTGATCTGTTTGATGACTACTATATCAACGTCATGACACCTTATGCTTTGTCCACATTCTCGGAGCATTCGCTCGGAGATAAGTTAAGTGAGGTTGAAGCTAAGATAACTCACCTCGGTAAGCCTGTTGTTATCAAGGGTAAAGGTAACGGTCTTCTTGATGCATTTATCGATGCATTTACGAATTACACAGGAGTAAAATTCTCGATAAATATGTATAATGAACATGCGATGGAAACCGGTACGGAATCTGCAGCTATCACATATGTCGAGATTAAGCGTGCAGAAGACGGAAAGATATTCCTTGGTGCAGGTGTATCAAGCTCTGTCACAAAGTCTACTATCAGAGCCGTTCTGTCAGCCTTTAACAGAATGATTAAGTAAAGAACGATAATGATTGAACAGATGAAGAAAGACGTTATATTGTCCTTTGTGTCGTGGCTGCTTTTGCTGTCTTTGTTTATTGCAGGACTTGCAGTCATTGCACAGGATGAGGCGCGTCAGCTTCCGGGTGACGGATTTGAGTATCTTATGATGCCCGTTTCCATAATGAACCACGGTTCCACTTATGTTACGGATCAGGATATCGAGGATGCCAAAGCTTATTACGGCAACAACATTTTCGATACGATTTACAGAGCAAGGGAAGACGTAACTCTTGTTACAGGATCAGACGGCAACAGGTATGCTAAGCACTTCGGTCTTTACTCGGTTCTTTGTATGCCGTTAAGAGGCCTTTTCCATGTAATAGGAATCAATCCTGCAAAGGCGTTCCAGTACATGAACCTTCTGTTCTGGTTAGGCGCGTGCCTTGTGGTGCAGCTTTTCCTTAATGCAAGCCAGTTTAAGAAGACGCTTCTTATGATGTTCCTTGTCATTAATCCTGCGTGGTTTTATCTTACCTGGGTGCATACCGAGATCCTGATGTACTCTCTCGTTATACTCGGTCTTGTCCTAAGATCCAATAAGAAGTTCATGCCCGCGATGTTCTGCATCAGCTTGGGTGCGATGAATAATCTTACTTTGCTTGTGCCTGCATTCTTGCTCGGAATCGAGTTCCTTATCACGACATACAATGAAGCTGAGAAGGACAAGCTCAAGGTTACTTTTAAGAAGACGTTACCTGTTCTGATTGCTGCAATACCGGGATTTATCCCGATCATAAGATCATTCATTATGTTCGGAAATTATAGCCCCGTGGCCTCCGTAGCAGCTGTTTCCGTAAGCTCCGCACCTTCTGATAACAGACTTATCTGCGCTCTCTCATATATCTTCGATCCTAATCAGGGCATGATCGCATATACTTTGCTCATCGCACCTGCTTTCCTGATTACCGTTATTGCTAACATAATAAGACGTAAGGAAGTTGTTTTATCGGTTCTTAACATAATCTCTATTATCGCTATGCTGTTTATCGTCTCGCAGGAGCTTCATATCAACTGCGGTATGGCTTACATAATGCGTTATAACGTTTGGATCATGCCTTTTATGGCTTTCTATAACGTGTTCTACTTATCTCCAAAGTTCACGATCCCGGTCTTCGGTATAAGCTCCTTGTGGACTATGGTTGTTATGGTCGCATTTACAATACTTTCCGGCACTAATTTCTACCTTGATTACACTCCGTTCGGTAAGTTTGTGATGAATTATTTCCCGACACTTTATAATCCGCCGGTCGGTATCTATTATTCAAGAACACTTACGGAAGAGAGTTATTACTGTAAGTTCCCTGTGCCTTACTTTGATGAGGAAGGCAATCTTCGTAAGATACTCATCACTCCTGAAGCAGCTTCCTGTATTGATGACGGCGAGTGGACTATATACGGTCCTGACATGAATGTCGTTGACTACAGGGATCTTCCTTCTACTAACATAAACGGCGAGAGCTTTACTTATGTAAGTTTAAGTGATGACGGCTACCACATGGTGCGCGACATGGATACACTGGATTTCTCGGATCTTACCGAGAATGACATTTCTCTTATTAGGTCTTCGGTAGGCTATGAGGGTGATCTTGCGCTTGTTTACGGCAAGGAACTTCATCTTCTTATGCACATGCTTCCGGGAATTTACGAAGGCTGCTTCGACCTCGAAAATGTATTCGGCGGAGTTCAGGACATCGTTATAAGAGTAAACGGGGAAGTGGTATTCCAGGGTCCAGTTTATATGGATGACGATAACATCACTTTTGAATATACCGTAGGCGATGATTTCCTTTGTGATATCGAAGTTGATATCCCCGGAGCATTCTCACCACAGTCAGTTATTCCTGAATCTGAAGACGATCGAGTATTGTCACTCTATCTTACGGAGTTTGAGTTCTCTCCGGTCGCTTAAAGCATCTTATTCTTGTTGGAGAATTCCCTGGAAGCTCTTCTTCTGGCTTTCCTTCTGAAGATAATTAGAGCATATACGAGAATGATGAAGAGAGTAAGAATAACGATGATCGTTACAAGACCCCTCTTAAGTGCAGTCCAGATTGATCTCTTCTCAGGGTTAATCGGAACAAGATTATCCTTCTCGCCGACTTCTATATCAAGAACACCGACGATATAGGTCTTACCGTCGTTAAATATTCTCAATACAGGAACTCTGAAGTACTGGTTCTCGGTAGAAGAAGTGTCGATGATAACCGAAGACAGATCAACGGTATTAGTGCTTCCGAGAGTGATTCTGGCTGAAGTAGTCGTAAGGTAGGGGGAAAGGTTGATGGAAGATTCCATAACCGCAAGATCCGTACCAAGAAGATGTGAATTGATTTGCTCGATCGTATCGTTATAAAGCGGCATGAACTCGCCCTGGTCGATAGGAACTGTTGAGAATGACGAATAACCGCAGTCAAACATATTGATCATGTCGGCATAACGGCCGAGTGAATCAGTTGCTCCCAATATGATTCCAACAAGTTTACGTCCGTTCTTATTGGCCGCGGCAGCAATTGCATAACCGGCGTTCTCGGCAAAACCTGTAAGTCCGCCGATATAGTAGTCATATGAATATTCCTGTGTGGAAATGAATCTGTTGGCGTTCGAGATGATTCTTGAATCGCTGTAAAGATTAGTTCCGAGCATTGTGTGCTGGAACGTAGTGGAAATATCAATGAAGTCCTGGTATTCGGTACATGCATCAAGAATGAGCGCCATGTCGTGTGCTGTTGAAACATTGCTTACATCATCTATACCGTAGCAGTTTGTGAAGAATGTGTTTGTGCATCCGAGTTCAGATGCTCTTGTATTCATAAGACCTGTGAATAATGTCTCGGCACCTGATATCTTAATCGCAAGACAAAGGCATGCATCACTGTCGGATTCAAGAAGGGATGCATAAATTAAGTCTCGTACAGTAACTTCTTCGCCTTCTGTAACACCTAATGTGTAGTAATTTTCGGGAATTCCGATATACATGGGCTGCGTTACTGTTACGGTATCATCGAGATCGAGGTTCTCAAGCGCGATAAGTACCGTCATTAGCTTAGTAATTGCTGCAGGCTGGATCTGCATATCTATATTACGTCCCATGAGGACGGAATCGGATTCAGCGTCATAGAGAATGTAGGAAGTGCCGACTATATCGGGAATATCGGCCGGCGGATCTGAGAGCAGATCATCATAAGCTTCATTCTGTGACACTATACCGTCATCAGGATTAT
>CAMJGB010000149.1 GCA_946405115.1 uncultured Clostridia bacterium
CTCCTCCATACACTCATTCTTCTCGTCCCAGATAAATGACTTAAACTCACCCATACTTACTCTTCACACTCCTGCATTTCTTTATGATCAAACGTCAATCTCTATCTTACGTCCTGACGGTTCATACTTCGTATATTTTACGCCTGCTGCATCAAGCATCCTTCTTGCGGCCATTGTGCCCGGCATGTCGTGATACTTGTCATCAGCGTAGATTACTTCCTTGATGCCCTTCTGGATAAGAGCCTTCGTGCAGCCTTCGCAGGGGAACAAAGTAACATAAACTCTCGTTCCTCTTAAGTCGCCTGTACCGGAATTTAAGATGGCATTGAGCTCGGCATGGCACACATAAGCGTACTTGGTATCGAATACCTCGCCTTCTCTTGCCCAGGGAAAATCATCGTCGGAGCACCCTGCAGGAAGTCCGTTGTAACCTACGGATACGATCATGTTATCGGGATTTACGATACAAGCTCCAACCTGGGTACTGGGGTCCTTACTTCTCTGTGCCGCGAGCTTGGCGACGCCCATGAAATACTCGTCCCAACCGATGTAATCAATTCTCTTCTCAGACATCAGGGATTCCCCCTTATATTTAAAATCTTCGAAGATTTTAACACATAACGTTCCGAACTGCGATATAGGCTTCACTCATTGCCGCCTGAAGGTTATAACCTCCGCTTATGCCGTCGACGTCAAGCGCCTCTCCGATTATGTAAAGTCCGGGAACGATCTTGGACTCGAATGTCTTTCTGTTTATCTCGTTAAGGTCAGCTCCGCCTCTCGTAACATAGCAGGTCTCGAACTTGGGCTGACGGTCGATCGTAAGGTGCAGATGCTTAAGCTCCTTAAGGTATTCCTTCCTCTGCTCGCGCGTAACTCTGCCTGCCGTAATATCCGTAACTCCGGCTCTTTTGCCCAGAGCCTGGGATACCGACTGCGGCACATAATCCGCACCTATGGTAACAAGTCTAGCGTCAGGTCTTACCCTGATCTGCTCGAGGAGCTCCTTATCAACTTCGGTGTCGTCTCTTCCGGGAGTGAAGTCCAGCTCGATCCATCCGTCGTGCTCTTCGACATCCTCGGGAATGTCTCTTGCAAGCTCAATGATGGCGGGGCCTGACAGACCGTCGTGAGTAAAAAGGACATTACCTTCCGTCTTGTTCTTCTTCCTGTTATCAAGGTATAGTCCCGCACCAGCGTAGACACTCACGCCGCTTAACGAAGACGTGAATTCCTTATCTTCCTTCGCTACAGGAATGCCCGTAAGCGCCGGGTAAAGGGGCGTTACGTTATGACCTAATTTCTCGATGAGCTTGTAGCTTCTTCCGTCAGATCCTGTCTGCGGGAAAGACTTGCCGCCCGTCGCGATAATGACGTTATCGAAGGAAAGCTTGCTGCCGTCCTTCCCCGTCACCTTGAAAGTGCCGTCGTTGTAATCGATGTCAACGACTTCAAAATTGTTCCTGATATTATCTGCGCCGATGTAATCCACGAGCGCATCTCTAATGTCGGATGCCTTGTCCGTTACCGGGAACATCCTGTTGTTCTCCTCTTCTTTAAGGGAAACTCTAAGCTCTTTTGTGATGAACTCGACCGCGTCGTCGGGCGAGAAAGAAGTGATCGCGGGCTTCATGAACTTAGACGCTTCGTGGTAGCCGTTAATGAGCTCCAAAGGCGCCTTCCTGTTCGTGATATTGCAGCGTCCGTGGCCTGTAAGAAGCAGCTTCTTGCCGCACTCCGCATGCTTTTCGAGCAGGGTAAAAACCTTGCCCTCCTTCTTAAGGAAGCACGCAGCGAAAAGCCCTGCAGCTCCGCCTCCGATGATGCCTGTGCGCGACGTCAAACGTGTCTCCTGCCTGCAGCCTTAGCGATGCGCTCGCACAGGTCTTCGTACTCGATACCCGTGTGCGCTGCAGCCTCAGGAAGAAGTGATGTGTTGGTCATGCCCGGGAGGTTATTTGCCTCGATGAACCAGAAGTCAGTGCCGTCGTAGATCATGTCGATTCTGCCGTAAGCAGTCATGCGGAGAAGGTCGAATTCCTCCTCGGCGATCTTCTTGGCACGTGCCGTTTCCTCTTCGGTAAACTGGGCGGGACAAACGTGTGTTGTAAGTCCTGCCTGATACTTATTCTTGTAATCGTAGAAGCCCTCGTGAGGGATGATCTCTGTGATGGGAAGAGCCTTGCCGTCCAAGATGCTTACCGTAATCTCGCGGCCCTTGATGTACTGCTCGATGATGATGTGATGCTCGTACTTGTCGGCGTACTTCATTGCAGTATCGAACTCGTCCTTGCTCTTAACGATGGATACGCCGCAGGAGCTTCCGCAGCCAATGGGCTTAACTACGAAGGGAAGTCCTACCTTCTCCACTACTTCCTCGAAGGTAATGTCGGAACCTCTTAATGTGAACCATGTGGATGTCTTGTATCCTGCCTGTGCGATGATGGCCTTGGACAGACCCTTATCCATCGCGATAACGCAGCCTGTGTAGCCGCAGCCTGTGTACTTAATGTCGTAAGCCTCGAGTACAGCCTGCATCTTGCCGTTCTCACCGTAAGAACCGTGAAGGCCAAGGAATACGCAGTCTGCAAGCTTACAAAGCTCGATTACACGGGGTCCGAGCCACTCCTGGCGGCCGCCGTGATCTGCAATTACCTGATCAAGGTCAGGCTCAGTCTCGGGAATATCATATGAGAACAGTTCTTCCGTTCCCTTACGGAAGAAACTTTCTGCTGGCTCATCGTTCTCAATGCCGTCGTAAAGATCGATGAGAGCTACCTCATGACCCTTGCTAAGAAGCGCATTTGCGATAAGGCTGGCAGACTTCTTGGATACGTCTCTTTCAGGGCTTAATCCGCCCCCCAAAACAACGATTCTCATACCTTAATCCTCCTTCGAGTAACCAAAGTATAACAATCGGAATTTACCCTCAAACGTGCAGTTTCGTTACAGTTCTGTTACCCTTTTGTGCGCTTATGAAAAAGTAATCTGCGTGTAAAAAAACGCGTGAGTATGTTTGCTAAACTTTTTGTATATTTTTATAAATTAGAGGTCTTATGCTCGCAGTTTTATACTTAACAATTTGCGCGGTATTTGGAATATCTTTCATTACGAGATGTGTCCCTGACACAGCAAGATTCTTCACGGCCTGCTCTCCCGGAAAGAGCGTTGTGGCTAAATTACCGCCGGTGCTTTTCATCGCACCCGCCGGCATCTTAACCGGTTTGCTGTGCGTTACAATGTTCAACTATTACGCCATCTATCTTCTCAACCTCTGTGTTGACGGAACCGACATGGCCCGCCGTGCAGGATTGCTTCTTACATTCGCAGTATTCATCATCTTAACGAGTGTTAACTTCACGGGTTACGTTAAGAGACTTCACATAGAGAAGATCCGCGGCACCGATTCCGATGACTCGAAGATCCCTTCTTACGTTCACTCGATGGGCAACGTCATTTACTACGGAATCGTAACCGTACTGCTCACAGGTGTTGCAACGTTCCTGATGTTCTACACATACAACATCTCCGACGGCATCCTGTCTGCAGGCTATTCGACATTCTCGGATCTGTCGCCCCACACGGCGATGGTATCCTCTTTTGCCACAGGCTTTAACTTCCCGACACAGTACATGCACTTCTCGGGAGACGGAATCCAGTATCATTTCTTCTTCTACTTCCTCGCAGGTATGCTCGAGTATTTAGGCATGTCCATCGACCTCGCGCTTAACATTCCGAGCATCATCACATTCGTATGTGCGATGGAGCTTCTTGGAACACTGGCAGTCCTTCTGTCACGCCGCAAGGTATCTTTCATACTGGCTCCCCTGTTCGTATTGTTCAGAAGTTCATTCAATGTGTTCATTCACATTAAGGAATTAACAGCTTCCGGCACACCGTTTGTTACAGCTTTAAAGTCCATCGCTTCATCCTCTTCCTGGTATGAAGTAACTCCTTACGACGGCTGGGGCATCTGGGCGATCAACGTATATCCGAACCAGCGTCACCTGATGCTCGGCGTCGGCGCCATGCTTATCCTCATCATCCTGCTTATACCTTTTGTGAGACGCATGTGCATAAGCATCATCAAAGCCGCTGAATCAGGCGAAGGTGTATCCGAGGCAAGAGTTGTTAAGACATTCTTCGCTAACCGTGAGGCTTGGATCTTCCGTAAGTCCGATCCTCTTAACCCTTGGGGCATAACGATCCTTTCCTGCATCATCGCAGCGACGATGCCGTTCTTCCACGGTTCTGCCCTCATCGGAACACTTCTTGTGCTTCTTATCATGGCATTCGTATCCGAGAGCAGACTTTCTTACCTTGCAGTCGCAGGCGTCTCCGTATTGTCTTCGTTCATTCAGACAAAGGTATTCGCAGGCACAGCTTCTAACGTAGTCAAGTTCCAGAGGATTCCGGGATTTGTCTGCGAGAACAAGACGGCATCCGGCATCAGCAACTACATCGTTACCGTTACCGGTCTTACGCTCATCATCGCAGCCGTATACGTCATCTATCTTCTTATCCGTAACATCATCGGCAAGAAGCCCGTATACCGCGAGCTTTTGTTCATCGCATTCTTAGCTCCGATGATCTTCGCATTCAATTGGCAGGTATCACTCGAGATGCTTGCTAACCACAAGTTCATTCAGTTCTCACTTATCCTCATCGATGTATTCGTCGCAGGCGGAATAAGCGAGATGATGGTCCCTCCGAGCAAGCTTGCTGAGAAGCTTCCGAAGCCCGGATACATCTGTGCACGTGCAGCCCTCATCGTTCTTGCATGCGCGCTTCTAGTACCGCTTACGGCAACAGGTATTTCCGAGTGGTGCACCTATGTAAATCTTAATAAGAACGCAGTAGAAGTTAACACACGTTCAGACCTCACCGAGTGGATCGAAGAGAATACGAACACAACAGATGTATTCCTCACACCTCAGTGGACATTGAACCGTTTCTTCCTCGCAGGCCGTCCTGCTTACTACGGCTGGCCCTACTACGCATGGTCCGCAGGCCACGACACTTACACAAGAGAGAGCATCTACTATTGGCTCATCTCAGGCTGCAATAACAACATCGATGAGT
>CAMJGB010000150.1 GCA_946405115.1 uncultured Clostridia bacterium
ATGTGTACTTGCCGTCTGCCATCTCACCGGAGGACTTCTCGGTGATTACAGGTGCGAGGATGATATCCTGTGCTGTCTTAATCATGCGTACACCTCCTGAATCTTCTCAACAGCTGCCTTTGTTACGAGGAGGCTGTCATACTTCATGATGTCAAATACGTTGATCTCGTTAACCTGAGCAGACTTAACATCAGGGATATTTCTTGTAGAAAGAACTGCGTTCTCGTTCATGCTGTCAAGAACGATGAATGCACCCTCTGTTGCCTTGAGATCCTTGAGAGCCTTAACAGCAGCTGCTGTCTTGATAGCCTCGAGGTCGAAGTTCTCAACAACGATGATCTTGTTGTCAGCGAGCTTCGCAGAAAGAGCAGACTTCATAGCGAGTCTCTTAATCTTCTTAGGAAGCGTATAGCTGTAATCTCTAGGCTTGGGTCCAAAGATTGTACCTCCGCCTACATACTGAGCAGAACGTGTGGAACCGTGACGTGCACGACCTGTTCCCTTCTGTCTCCAAGGGCGCTTACCGCCACCTCTTGTCTCACTTCTCGTCTTTGTGCAAGATGTGCCCTGACGACGATTAGCGAGCGTATTTCTGATAACAGCGGCGATAGCATGCTTATTGGGCTCAATGCCGAAGATTTCGTCAGAAAGCTCGATAGAGCCAGTAACGGCGCCGCTAAGATTGTAGATGTCTAATTTAGCCATTTTTATCTCTCCTCCCGCCTATTACTTTGCTGCCTTAACGGAAGTCTCAACTGTTACGAGACCACCCTTAGGTCCGGGAATCGCGCCCTTCAAGACGAGAATTCCTCTGTCGCCGTCAACCATAACGACGCTCAGGTTCTGTACTGTGCAATTAACTGCACCCATGTGTCCAGGCATCTTCTTGCCGGGCATTACACGACCCGGTGTAGATGTAGCACCCATGGAACCGACTCTTCTGTGATACATGGAACCGTGACCGGAAGGACCACCCTTCTGACCATGGCGCTTGATGTTGCCCTGGAATCCCTTACCCTTGGAAACACCGCTTACATCAACCTGATCTCCAACTGCGAACATGTCGGAAACCTTGATCTCCTGACCGAGCTCATAATCCTCTTCAGTCTTGAACTCGCGGATAACCTTCTTAGCCTCTACGCCAGCCTTCTTGAACTGACCCATGTCAGGCTTGTTCACAAGCTTCTCGCGTACTGCGCCGGATCCAACCTTGACTGCCTTGTAGCCGTCTGTCTCAACAGTCTTGTTCTGGAGCACATACATAGGCTCTACTTCAATGACTGTAGCAGGTATGACGTTGCCGTTCTCATCGAAAAGCTGTGTCATTCCGGACTTTCTGCCGATAACAAATTTTGCCATTCTTCTTTCCTCCTGTTTAGGTTATTGGTTCGCTCGCTTTATGGTGCGAACATGACCTCGGTGTTACGGACTTGGCGGTTCCGTAAACCGATTAATACCTGTCTTAGTCTCTATTAAGCCTTGAGCTCGATAGAAACACCGGCAGGTAAGTCAAGCTTCTGAAGCGCCTCAACAGTCTTGTTGTTGGACGTATATACATCGATCAATCTCTTATGAGTTCTCTGCTCGAACTGCTCACGAGAATCCTTGTACTTGTGAGGTGATCTCAAGATAGTAACGATCTCCTTCTCTGTAGGGAGCGGGATAGGTCCTGAATAAGAAGCACCTGTTCTCTGAACTGCATCGATGATGGAAGCAGCGCTCTCGTCAAGGAGCTTGTGATCATAAGCCTTGATCTTAATTCTCAACTTCTGGTTTGCCATTTTTGTTCCTCCAAATATTGCTGTATTTTGTTCAACCTTGCCGGGCGTTTCCTTAGTTCCCATTCAAAAACCCGGATCTCCAGTTACCGTATATATACGGCACTTTGGCTCCCGGGCAACGGTTACCGATTAATCGCTGCCGGCATTAAGCCGAATCGCAAGGATCTTAGTCCCTGCTGCTCCACCGAAGTTACCCGCCGTATCGTGCAGCTCACTAGCTACGACGGCAATCTCCAGTTTCATAGCGCGCACGACCCTAAAGTCGCACGGGTGCAATTGTACTACGGGATTGCATTTAAAGCAATAGTTATTTCAAAAAATCTATAATTTTTGTCAAACGGAGCAAAATCAGGCTTTTTCCATGACTTCCGAGAAGATTTTCTCAAGCTCGGAAGGGGTAAAAGTGTACTTTGTTCCGCAGAAATGACATACGGTCTCTATATCTTTATTATCTTTAATCATTTTATAGAGTTCGGCGCGGCCTATGGCAGCAAGTCCGTCGGTCATGCGCTCCTTCGAACAGGGACATGAGAAACTTACGGGATAGCCGTTAAGATATTCGATATCAGGGTCACCCATAAAAAGATCGAGGATCTTTGCAGGAGAGAATCCCTCCTCCATGAGGAATGTGATCTCGGGGAAGCCTCCGTTGGCACGCTTCTCAACGTAGTCCAAGTCCTCATCTGTAAATCCGGGCATCATCTGGATCATCATGCCGCCGGCATTTATAACCTTACCGTCTTTGATCTGAACACCCAAAGCTACGATCGAGGGGGTCTGCTCGGATGATGCAAGATAATATGTGAAGTCTTCGGCGATCTCGCCGGAAACAAGTTCCACTGAACCTGAATAGGGTTCCTTAAGTCCGACATCGCGGATAACCGTAAGGGAACCGTTCTTTCCTACAGCCTCCCCTACATTAATCTTGCCGGGTCTTAAGTATGTTGTCTCGACATTGCCTTCATAAGGATATGCCCTCGCATTGCCCTTGCTGTCACAAACGCAGGTCATGCCTCCGATGGGACCGTCAGCTCTGATTATCGTTGTCTGAGTATCAGTCTCGTTCTTCATGCTCTCTGCAATAAGCAAAGAACCCGTGATGAACCTTCCCAAAGCAGCAGTAGCGGCATTGGTAGTGTTGTGAAGCGAACGTGCCTTTTCGCAAAGTGCAGTGGATCTTATAGCGACGGCCTTTACGTGGCCCTTGAGCGCAACCGCTCTTACGAGATGATCCTTGGTATCATCTGTCGGCATTCCCGAAGCGTAATATCTCTCGTCCATGATTCCTCTTTACGGCAGGCAGCTTAAGGGGTCTACCCTCTCTCCGTTGATTCTTACCTCGAAGTGCAGGTGTGAACCTGTTGAGCCTCCGGTAGAACCTACAGTACCTACAGCCTCTCCTGCAGATACGCTCTGACCGTTAGATACATAGACGTTAGTGCAGTGGGCATAGAGTGTGGATACTCCGTTGCCGTGATCAATTATGAAGTAGTTGCCGTAACCTGAGCCGCCCCAGCTCTGACCGGGAACGGGAGTCTCTACGTAGATGACAGTGCCGGAAGCTGCTGCCATGATCGTGTCACCAAATCCTGCACCGATATCGATACCGGAGTGGAATCTTGTATTGCCGTAGATAGGGTGTGTTCTGTAACCGAAGTAGGATGTGATCGTATGACACCATGTCGGCCACTGCAGGGAAACACCGCTTGTATTGGCAGTCGGAACCGGAGTGGGAGTAGGCGTCTCCGTGGGAGTCGCATTGGGATCCGTCATCTCGGTCACGTTCGTCATATCCGTCGTTGATGTCTCAGACGGAAGTGTAGTAGTCGTAGTTGTTGTGGCTGTAGCTGCCGCTGCTGCAGCTGCTACCTCGGCATCATACTGAGCCTGCAAAGCAACGATCTGTGCATCGAGTGAAGCGGCCAAAGATTCGAGTGAATTCTCCTGTGCTGTCCATGAGTCGAGCTCACAGGAGATATCGGCCAAAGCTTCTTCAGTAATACCGATTCTTGCCTCGAGTTCATCGAGCTGTGCCTGCTTCTCGTCAGCGATAGCCTGCATCTCATCAGCCTGCTGCAGGGCAAGCTCTCTTTCCATCTCTGCAGTCTGAAGCGCAAGCTCCATCTGATCTACTGCCTGGGCATCTGCATCAGAGATCAATGTGATGATCTCCATGTTAGTAAAGAAGCCTGCAAGGCTGTCGGACTCGAGCAACACCTCGAGAGTGGACTTATTCTTATACTCGAACATTACGGAGAGTCTTTCCTGGAACATGGTCTCCGTTGCCTCAAGATTCTCCTGAGCCTGGATATAGGCATCGAGAGCTTCGGTTTTTGCAACGAGCGCTGCAGCAAGCTGTGCTGCGATGACCTCATACTGCGCGCGCTGTTCCTCAGAAAGCTGGTTAAGTTCAGCAAGCTCGCCGCTTAATGCATTTGCTTCACCTGCCAAAGAAGAAACCATGCTGGCTGCAGCCTGAGCCTGAGCGACAGCTGCATCTCTCTCATTTCTTCTCTCCTCGAGTTCTTCCTCGGTATCGAATTTGAATACTTCTACCCTCTGAAGAATATTATTGGAAGCACTTACACAAACAGGCTTCTTGAGCATCAAAGCAGTAAAAGATCCTGCTCCGATGAAAACCATGGCAAGAAGTGCCGTAGTAACTTTTCTCATGTTGTTCTCGATAAAACGTCTTATCATACCTTAATGTACTTCCTTACTGAGATACCGCTTCCGATACCGCCGATGAGGATTCCCGTGACAAGTGTCAGGGCAAGTACCCACCACATGACGGCTCTGGTCGGAAGGATCGCGTAGAAACTAGTAGGATCTACGTTAGCCATAACGTTCGTATAAAGAACCTTATAAAGAATTACCGTAATACCCCAGGCGCAGACAGCACTTATGAGTCCGATGATCGCACCTTCAACTACGTAAGGCATACGGATATAAGCATTGGTCGCGCCGACAAACTTCATGATCTCGATCTCGTTTGCTCTTGAGTAAACGGAGATTCGAACCATCGTTGAAATAATAAACAAAGCAATTACGAACAGGAGCACAGAAGCTGCTGCCGTTCCGATATTTACATATCTTCCTGCTCTTTCAAGAACATCCATGACGCGGCTCTCGCTGTCGACCTTGGATACGCCGGGAAGTGTGCGAAGTCTTGATACTACCTCATCACCGTAAGCGGGATCCGAGATTCTTACACTGAATGTGTAAGGCAGGTACATGTTGTAATCAAACTCATCGAGGATGGACTGGGAATCGCCGAGATTAGTCTTGAAGTTAT
>CAMJGB010000151.1 GCA_946405115.1 uncultured Clostridia bacterium
CTACGAAGTCAGCACCTGCTGCTGTAGCCTCGTCAGCCTTGGGGCCCTTAGCGAAAACGAGAACCTTCTTTGTCTTACCTGTACCGTGAGGGAGTACTACCGCACCTCTAACCTGCTGGTCAGCGTGACGGGAGTCAACGCCCAAACGAACGTGAAGCTCTACAGTCTCGTCAAACTTTGCCTTACCTGTCTGCTCGATAAGCTTAACTGCCTCGGAAGGATCGTAAGCTACTGATCTGTCAACAAGCTTAGCGACTTCTGTATATCTCTTACCTGCTTTCATTTACAGTCTCTCCTTCCTTAGTCTCTTGTTACTACGATACCCATGGATCTTGCTGTACCTGCTACCATCTCGGCACAGGACTCGATAGAAGATGCATTAGTATCTACCATCTTGATTGCTGCGATCTTCTTGCACTCTTCGAAAGAGATTGTAGCAACCTTCTGTGTGTTAGGCTTACCTGAACCCTTCTCGATATTGCAGGCCTTCTTAAGAAGTACCGGCACCGGAGGAGTCTTTGTAATGAAAGTGAAGGAACGGTCAGCATAAACTGTAATGATTACAGGAATGATGAGTCCGGCATCCTTAGCTGTTCTCTCATTGAACTCTTTAACGAACTGCGCGATGTTGATACCGTGCTGTCCAAGAGCTGGTCCTACCGGCGGCGCGGGTGTAGCTTTGCCTGCAGGGATCTGAAGCTTTACATAACCTGCAATTTTCTTAGCCATAACGGCCACCTCCCAATAATTAGTATTTTATTTTCTGTGCGCTTACGCGCTTACAGACTTTAGATCTTCTCAACCTGTGTAAAGTCAAGATATACAGGTGTCTCACGACCGAACATCGTAAGCTTAACCTTAACCTGCTGCTTCTCATTGTTCATCTCTTCGACAACGCAGATAGAATCAGCAAACGGTCCGCTGATTACGCGGATTGTGCTTCCGACATCGTAATCAACCTCAGGTACCCAATCTGTGTCGATGCCCATTGCAACAAGATCACTGTCTGCAATAGGAAGGGGCTTGTTGGGGTTAGTTGATACGAATCCCGTAACACCTCTTGTGTTTCTGATGAGGTACCAAAGTTCCTTATCAGCTGCGGAAGGCTCTTCATCCTTACCGAGTGTATCGAATCCGCTTACGAACTTGATGAAGACGTAACCCGGATACTTCTTACGCTTGATAGGCTTCTTCTTGCCATCCTTGATCTCGATGATATCCTCTGTAGGAATGAAGATGTCCTGGATGATATCCTGCATTCCTCTGTTAGCGATAGTCTTCTCGAGAAGAGTCTTTACTTTATTCTCATAGCCGGAGTATGTGTGAACTACGTACCACTTGGCTTCTTTCTCGTCAGCCATATTAGCCCTCACTTTCAGCGGCAGTCTCCGCTACTGTCTCTTCAACAGCTGCTTCTGTCTCAGCTGCTTCAGTCTCTACAGCCTCTGTAGCAACAGCCTCTGTTGCTGCTGTAACTTCTGTAGCAACTGTTGCTGTAGGCTCAACTTCATCATAGAAGTTAGCCTTATCAAGAAGCCATCTTCCTCCCATGGAGATAATGCTCAAGAAGATAGCGAAGAAAAGGATAACGGAGAGAACTACAGCAGATGTGTTTCTCAACTTCTCCTTTGTAGGCCAGACGGACTTACGAAGCTCCTGACGAACTTCCTTGAAAACCTGTCCGATCTTCTGGAAAACATTCTTTTTCTTTGACTTATCAGCCATTACTTGGTCTCCTTGTGTACCGTGTGCTTACGGCAGAAAGGGCAATACTTCTTAAGCTCAAGTCTCTCAGTAGTATTCTTCTTATTCTTATATGTCTGATAATTTCTTCTCTTGCACTCTTCGCATGCGAGTGTGAGCTTATCTCTGACATCAGCCTTAGCCATATCTTTGCTCCTCCATTTTTTCTACACAATAAAAAAAGACCTTGCGGCTCTTTTTGCTCGACAATTGTATCACGGCCTGTAAACCTGTGTCAACGGCATAATTACTATATTTTTTGAGCCGTTAAAACAAGTGTTAAGGCCCGTACGAACAATATGCCGCGCGGGCCTTCCACTGATTATCTTCTTCCGCGAAGTTCCTTCTCTACGTCTTCGGGTGTGATACCCATGTCTACCATGAGCACGAGCATGTGATAGATAACATCGGAGATCTCCTCGACAACCTCTGTCTTGGATCTCTTTGCAGCAGCGATTGCTGTCTCTACAGCTTCCTCACCCAATTTCTTGGCGATCTTCTCTGTACCTGCCTCGAGAAGGTAGTTTGTATAAGAACCCTCCTGAGGATCCTTCTGTCTGTTAAGTACTACGTTGTAAAGCTCGCTTAAGATGTTCATAAGTATCTCCTATTAATTATTATTCCTTATCATCTACGTTCCAGTTCTCAAGATCCGTGTAGAAGCAGGTGCGGTTGCCGGTATGGCATGCAGCGCATGTCTGCTCGATCTTATAAAGGAGCGTATCCTTGTCACAGTCAATGGCACATGATACCACCTTCTGCACGTGACCTGAAGTCTCGCCCTTCTTCCAGAGAGTGTTTCTGGATCTGGAGTAATAGTGCATATAACCTGTCTCGCAGGTAAGGCGGAATGCCTCATAGTTCATGTAAGCCATCATGAGGACGTCGCCGTTCTCGGCATCCTGGGTAATGGCAGGAACCATTCCGTCGGAATTCTTCTTCATGTGAGCCCACATATCAAGTGTCTTCGGGATTCTTCTTACGGGGATGCCTCTTCCCTCAAGGTACTCCTTAAGGTCACTTATCCTTATCTCACCGAAATGGAAAAGGGATGCCGCCAGTACTGCGTCCGCCTTGCCGTCGATGATGCCGTCATAGAAATCCTCCATGGAACCCGCACCGCCACTTGCAATTACGGGAACTGAAACAGCATCTGCGATCATGGCTGTAATTACATTATCAAAGCCTGACTTGGTTCCGTCCTTATCCATGCTTGTAAGAAGGATCTCGCCTGCACCAAGGGAAACAACTTCCTTCGCCCACCACAAGGCATCTATGCCCGTGGGCTTCGTGCCGCCTGCGATAACTACCTCCCATCCTGAGGGGAACTTATCTTCCTGACCTTCTCTTCTTTTTACATCGATTGCAACTACGATGCACTGCGCACCGAAAATCTCCGATGCCTTCTTAACGAACGAGGGATCCTTTACTGCAGCGGAATTAAGTGAAACCTTGTCTGCGCCTGCATTAAGGATGGCACGGATATCTTCTACGGTTCTGATACCGCCGCCTACCGTGAAAGGGATAAACACCTCGTTAGCAACACGCTCTACCATGTCGATAACGGTATCGCGCGCTTCCAATGTAGCCGTTATGTCTAAGAATACGAGTTCGTCGGCACCTGAGAGGTTATACTCTTTCGCACACTCAACAGGGTCTCCCGCATCTCTTAAGGAGACGAAGTTAACGCCTTTAACGACTCTGCCGTCTTTAACATCAAGACAGGGGATTATACGCTTTGTAAGCATGCCTTAAGGTCTACCTTTCCTTCGTATATGGCCTTGCCGACGATAACGCCGGCGCAGCCGGAGGTCTTAACATTCATAATGTCCTCGTTAGATCCGATGCCGCCTGATGCGATGACATCAAGACCTGTCTTCTCTACCATGAGCTTTGTGGACTCAACAGCAGGTCCCGTGAGCATACCGTCACGTGCGATGTCGGTAAAGACTACAGTCTTCGCACCAATGGACTTCATGATAAGACCGAACTCGACTGCATCGATTCCTGAACCTGAAGTCCAGCCGTCGACTGCAACTTCACCGTCCTTGGCGTCAATGCCGATGGCGATCTTCTCTTCGTACATCTCGATTGCCTTCTCAGTAAACGCCCTGTCCTTAACGGCTGCAGTTCCGAGAACGCATCTTGATACTCCGTAATCTTCGATCCATCTTCTTAACGTATCCATATTACGGATTCCGCCGCCTGTATCGACCTTAAGTCCGGTCTTCTCGGCGATCTGTCTTATGATCTCATGATTCGTGGGTACTCCCGACTTTGCAGCATCGAGGTCCACTACGTGGATCCACTCGGCACCGGCTTCCTTGAACTCCCAAGCCTGTGAAAGCGGATCGTCGTTATATACGGTTACTTTGTTATAGTCTCCCTTAAGAAGTCTTACGCACTTTCCTCCGAGAAGATCTACTGCGGGAATAATTATCACTTCTTTATCCTCCTGGCGAATCTTTCGAGTATCTGCAGGCCTGCTTCACCGCTCTTTTCGGGGTGGAACTGAGTCGCGAAGATGTTGCCTCTCTCAAGCGAAGCCGTGTACTTAATGCCGTACTCGGTACAAGCTGCCGTGTCCTTGGGATCATCCGGCGTGCAGTAGAAAGAGTGCACGAAGTAAACGTAGTCGCCATCGCGGAGGATGCTTCCCGTAACGTCGGTAAGCTTATTCCAACCGATCTGGGGGACCTTGAGTCCCTTCTCCACCGTATCCTCAGAAGGGAACTTCTTAACGCTTCCCGGAATGAGGTCGAGACCTTTGATGTTCCCGTTCTCGTCAGCTCCCTCTTCGGACTCCGTAAGCATGAGCTGCATGCCGAGGCAGATACCGAGAACTGGCTTACCAGTTGCCGCGAATTCCTTCACGGCCACATCGAGCCCTTTCTCCTTTAAAGCCTTCATGGCAGGTGCAAAAGCGCCGACTCCGGGCAGAATTAATGCATCAGAAGATGCGATGAACGCGGGATCATCCGTGATTCTGCACTCCTGATGCATATACTCGAGGGCTTTCCTGACCGAAGCCAGGTTGCCCATCTTATAATCAACTATTGCTATCACTTAATATCAGATTTCCTTACCTGTAAGTCTGCTGTAGCACTCACGGTACTTCTCTGCAGTCTTGTTGATGATCTCCTCAGGGAGAGTCGGAGCAGGATATGTCTTATCCCAGTCAAGTGTCTCAAGCCACTCTCTCAGGAACTGCTTGTCGAAGCTCTTCTGAGCGTGTCCGGGCTCGTAGTCAGCTGCATCCCAGAATCTTGAAGAGTCAGGTGTGAACATCTCGTCGCATACTGTGA
>CAMJGB010000152.1 GCA_946405115.1 uncultured Clostridia bacterium
CTTCAAGGACTTGGGTTGTAATGCAGTTGTAAGAGGTATCAGATCTGAGACAGACTTCAGATTTGAAGCTGAGATGGCACTTGCCAATAAGCTTTTGTATCCGAATTACGACGTAACGCTCCTGCCTTGCCGCGACGATCTGTCGCTCATAAGCTCGAGCATAGTTAAGGAAGTCGGTTCCTACGGCGGAGATATCTCCGGAATGGTTCCGGCGCAGATAGTTGATCAAGTAACAGAGAGATTAAGGAAAGGCAGGAACTAAGCATGGACAACAGCAATTATGGACAGGCTCCGCAGAAGAGAGTTGAGAGATACGATCTTATCAGCAACATCAACGATATGATCGAGACAATTCGAGCTGCAAGCGGAGTCCCCTTTTCTTCTAACTGCGCAGTTGACAGAAACGAGATGATCGCATCCCTCGAGGAGTTGAAGAATCATCTTCCCGCATCTATCGCACAGAGCAACGACATCGTCGTAAGAGCTCAGGAGATCATCACAACAGCTCGTGAGAAGAGCAAGAAGATCATCGATGATGCTAACCGTCAGTACGCTTCCAAGGTTAACGACCACGAGATCACAAGAGGCGCACGTGATGAGGCTGACAACATCCTTGCAGCAGCTGAGAACCAGGCTGACGAGCTTCGTAAGAGTGCTCACATCTATGTTAAGCAGCTCCTTTCCGATGCTAACAACACATTGTCTGAGAGCATCGCCAAGATTCAGACAAATCTCTCTGAGATCGACACAACTATTGATTCAATGTAACGTGATGTAAGTCGCAACTTGACTCACAAAACACCGCGTAACTCCCGGAACAGTGCCTAGGTTTCGGGAGTTTTTATTTACGGTTCTTTTCCACTTATTATCAAATTTCGGTGATATAATTAGAATGTAGTCTGACGATCGGGAGACTTGGTATTATGGACAAGCGTAAATCGAAGAGACTCTGGCGTCTCGAGGTAGGTGTCTTATGCACCTCAATTATCGTATTTATTTTGCTTTGGAGATTTCCCGAGTTTTGGGCAGGCGTAAAAACATTCTTCGGTTATTTTGAGACCATAATATTCGGCGGAATAATCGCCTATATCGTTAATCCTCTTACTGAAGCATTTAATCATCTGTTCAGGAAGATCAAGAAAGAAGGCATAAGAACAGCTCTTTCTATTCTCCTGTCGTTCGGAATAGTTATCTTATGTCTTGTGTTCCTGTTGATTACTCTCGTGCCGCAGATAGTCGACAGTATCACAAGTCTTATCAAGAACTTCGACAGTTATGAGGCATCGCTTAACAACATGCTTACTAACTGGGACCTTACGAAGAACAGATTCGATCTTACGAGCATCGTCCAGTCTTCCGAGGATTTGTTGAAGAGCTTATCTGATTATGTCCAGGAGAATTCTTCGAAGATCCTTGCGCTTACTACCAACATCGGTAAGGGAATCCTTCAGTGGCTTATTGCAATAATCGTTGCCGTATACCTTGCAGCCGAGAAGCCTAAGCTTAAGAAGTCCCTTAAGAGATTTCTTAAGGCCTTGTTAGACGAGAAGAAGTACAATGATGTAAGCACCATTCTATCGAAGAGCAATTATATCCTCTCGCGCTACGTAGTGTTCAGTCTTATTGATGCATTGATCGTCGGCGTAGTTAACTTCTTCTTCATGCTTATCATCGGCATACCTAATGCAGCTCTTGTATCGGTAGTTGTTGCAGCGACTAATCTGGTTCCCACATTCGGACCTATCGTAGGTGCAGTGATCGGCGGATTCATCATTCTCATGACCGACCCGATGGATGCAATGATATTCATTATCTTCACACTGATTCTTCAGCTTATTGACGGCTATATCATCAAGCCCAAGATGTTCGGCGATACATTCGGAGTATCGGGACTTCTCATCGTCGCAGGTGTAATCATAGGAGGAAGCATGTTCGGTGTGATCGGCATTCTTCTCGCGATTCCGGGTGTAGCCGTTATCGATTATATCTACAAGACATACATCATAACCTGGTTGGAAAAACGGAGGGAACAGCATGATTCTGGGTGTTAATATCAGAAACTTCGATGTGTTCGAAGATGATGCCATCGGTCTTCTGATCGAGGATTCCGCACAGTACATTGGTACGGCTGCTGCCGACAGGGGAATAAGACTTCGCAATCTTAACGCCCTCATAGGAAGAAACAACACAGGTAAGAGTGCATTCATAAGAGCACTCTCCTTCGTAAAAAGATGTATTCTGACTGATGTCGGCAAGGCATCCACTTCAGATAACAGACCGGGATTCATGAACTTATTGTTGGATAAGTCGAAGCCCGCCGAGTTTAGGATCTTCTTCAGAATAAAAGACAAGGAGACCCGTAAGTCCGACTTCATTCAGTATGAATTGAAGATCAGTGCTACTTCAACCGGAAGTCCGTCGATTGACGACGAGAAGGTTCTGATGTCCGTAAGAACTGAAGACGGCACGACTGAGATAAGGGAGATCTTCCAGAATTCCGATGATGCAAGACTTGTAAGCGATGAGCGCGTAACGGCACTCTCACTTCTCGGAAGACTTAACGGAAGCGATGCACCCATTAAGCAGGTGTTCGATGAGATCAACGGCTGGTTCTTCTGTGCTTTCTCTGCAGAAGAATCGAGCGATTATTTTACTGTCGGCAATGCGCCCGGAGGACATAAGCACTTGAACTCCGAAGGTTCCAACATGGGCAACGTATTGGATTATCTTAAGGCTCAGGACAGCGATAAGTACGAGAAGCTCATCGACGAGATCAATTCGAAGATTCCCACACTTCACAAGAAGAAAAAGAACCTTCCCCAGAACCTTCAGGGAAGCCCTGAGAAGCTCTTTAAGTATTTGCTTCTCCTAAGAGATCCTGAGCCTAAGTCGACTATCTTCATAGAGACTCCTGACAGGGATCTTTATCACGATATGGTCGATGTTCTTGCGGATGACATGCGCGAGTTTACTTTGCAGCATCCTTATTCGCAGATCATATTCTCCACACATAATCCTTACATCGTCGAGTCCATGTCTCCGAAGGAAATCTGGGTGTTCTCCAGAAACTTCGATGAAGAAACCGATGAGGAGAAGGACGATGTTAAGATCAGATGTGCAGGCGACGATCCTGTGGTAATGGCGCTTTTCAAGCAGGGTGTAGGCATGGGCGCGATATGGTACGGCGGCCACCTCGACCAGGGCTCGAGCGAGTACGACGAAGAAGGCATAAATAATGCACATTGAGATACTGACAGAGGACCGCTCGGGCTCAGTTGTTGTTGAAAGGCTCGTGACCAGGCTTCTTGAGGAAGAGGGTGTCGAGTCTACGGTTGCCGTGAGACCTCACAGAGGCTGCGGAAGCCTGCCCAAGGACTGGGATACGCGTCCCGTTAAGTTCGCAAGCTCCCTTCTGGATCTGCTGCCCGCGAAGTGCCGTGCTTACAACAAGGTTTACGGCAATACGGATACGATACTCGTGGTTATTATGGATTCGGATAATAACGATCCCGATGCGCTTCGCAAGGAGCTTTACTGCGTGTGTAAGAAGTATGCGCGTGATGTGCGCTCTGTCATTGGTCTTTGTACGGAGGAAGTCGAGGCATGGCTTCTGGGCGACGTGAAAGCCATCATGCAGGCGTATCCCGACTGCGACCTTACCGAGTATCAGAATTACGTGCAGGACAGCATATGCGGCACCTGGGAGATGCTGTGCCGCGTGACGTTCCCTGAGACTTACGAGGACATCATCGACATCGGCTACCCTGCCATCGGACACTACAAGGCAAGATGGGCGGAAGTAATCTCACCTTACCTTGAACCCGATAACAACGTGTCGCCGAGCTTTAATACATTTAAGAATGCACTTCTCACCGCACTTCAGAACACGGCACCGATACCGCCCAGAAGAGGCGTACACAGGACCTCGTTCTGATGCATATCTATGTTCACATCCCTTTTTGTGCCCGTAAGTGCCCTTACTGCGGTTTCTACTCCGTGGAAGGCGTGAGCAACACCTCGCCTTATCTTGCAGCACTTCGAAAAGAAATCATCTTCAGCGGAATCGTGCCGTCAGCTTCTTATGAGGGGGAAGTGTCGACCGTTTACTTCGGAGGCGGAACTCCGTCTTATGCAGATGCTCAAGGCATATGCGCGACGTTAACCGAGATTCTCGAGAAGTTCGGGATAAGTGACGGTGAGTTTACGATCGAAGTTAACCCGAATTCGTTTACGGCAGATAAAGGACGCATGTACCGAGAGGCGGGATTCAACCGCATCTCGATAGGAGTGCAGTCCTTGCATGATGATGTATTGAAGACTTTAGGGCGACTTCATAGTTCTTCGGAGGCACTTGCTGCAATCGAGGCAGCCAAGGAAGCGGGATTTACGAATATATCCTGTGACCTTATCCTCGGAGTTCCGGGTGAGACCTTGGAAGGCCTCTACGAGGACGCAGATAAGCTTATAAACGCGGGTGCCAAGCATATAAGTATGTATTCATTAATGATCGAGGAGGGGACTCCGTTCGAAGATCTGTACGGCGGCAAGCTCGATCAGTTCGTGGATGAGGATCTTGAGAGAAGAATGTATCACGGCCTCCGTGACCATCTTGATTCAAAGGGCCTTCATCCGTATGAGATATCTAATTGTGCATATAAAGGATTCGAGAGCCGCCATAACATAGCTTACTGGAAGGGGCGCGAATACTATGCGTTCGGTGCAGGCGCCCACGGATATCTTGATTCAGTCAGATTCATGCATGAAGAGAATATAGAGAAGTATCTTCTTGATCCCATACACGTGGAGGTCGAAGAGACTTTGTCCGAGAGGGATAAGGTAAAAGAGAAGATAATGCTCGCATTAAGAACTACAGAAGGCGTTAACAAGACGCTGACTCAGGGCTTTGAAGAATTAATAGATAAGAATATTAAGGCAGGATACCTCGAGGATACGGGGAATGGTTACCGCCTGTCGCGTAAAGGTCTGGATTTCGCGAATCTCGTATTTATGGACTTTATCTGATACCTCAAATTTCACTCAAAGAA
>CAMJGB010000153.1 GCA_946405115.1 uncultured Clostridia bacterium
GGCTTATAATATTGGAGCAGATATACCGCGGATTTAAGATAAATTCCGGTGAGAACTACCACAAATAACAGGAGCGGCAATGGCTAAGATAGGTATCGACCTCGGAACGACTAACAGTCTGGCTGTAATTTATAAAGAAGGTAAGTCGGAAAGGATCTTGAATTCTTTGGGGTCTTACATAACGCCTTCCGCCGTAAGCATAGACGATGACGGACAGATCCTCATTGGTGAGGCTGCAAAGGACAGACTCATATCGCATCCTGACAATTCCGCTTCCGAGTTCAAGCGTAACATGGGGCTTCGCACAACCGTGGTGCTTGCAGGAACTTCTTACACTCCCGAGGAATTATCTTCACTTATATTGAAGAAGATAAAGGCTGACTGCGAAGCTTACTTGGGCGAGCCAGTTGAGGAAGCTATCATAAGCGTTCCCGCATATTTTGACGACAACTCAAGAAGAGCTACGAGAATAGCGGCAGACCTTTCGGGTCTTAAGGTTGAAAGACTCATTAACGAGCCTTCGGCAGCGGCACTTGCTTACCTTAACAAGAACGGTTATAAAGACGGAACGTATCTTGTCATAGACTTCGGAGGCGGCACATTGGACGTATCCGTGGTCGACGTATTCGACAACATAATCGAGATCCTTGCGGTATCGGGTAATAACCGACTCGGAGGCAAGGATTTTAACGAGGCCATAGTTCAGGATTTTTGCACGAAGAACGGACTTGATCATGAGAAGCTGTCTTCAGCCGAGAAGGCTGTTGTTTACAGAGCTGCCGAGAGAGCAAAGATTGAGCTTTCCGAGATCCCGATGGTCATGATGGAGGTTCCTCTTGATAAGAAGAAGTACATGCTTACTCTTACGAATCAGGAACTTATCTCAATAAGCAGACCGATCTTCGAAGGCATAAGAGATCCTGTAAGAAAGGCGATTCACGACAGCCGCAAGACTTTGGAGGGCATCGACAGCATTATCCTCGTAGGAGGTTCCTGCAAGATGCCTACGGTAAGAGAATTCATAAGGCAGATAACGGGACTTGAACCCGTGCCCTCCGTTAATCCCGATACAGCTATCGCTGAGGGAGCTGCCATTTATGCCGCGATGAAGAACAAGGACCTTAAGGATGTTGTCTTAACTGACATATGTCCGTTCACTTTGGGCATCGCCGTTAATAACGATATCCTTAAAGACGGCTCTATGATGATGAGTTCCATCATCCCGAGAAACAGCACACTGCCTTCATCCATAACGAAGCCTTATAATGCCGCGAGTAACAATCAGGTGCGCGTAAAACTTCACGTCTATCAGGGCGAGAATATCCACCCGGAGAAGAATCTCTATCTCGGATCGATCGAGATGGACTGCCCTCCCACGAGACTTAACTCGAAGATATGTGATGTAAAGATGACGTACGACATTAACGGCATACTTATAGTTGATGCCATCACTACCGACGGAAATGTTGTGACGAAAGCTTTTCGAAGTAACAGCAACGTGCTTTCTTCGGAGGAGATAGAGAAGATGAGATCGAAGATGGAAGCTTCCATTCTCGTTTCTCCCGAAGACGAGAAGTACAGGGTCCTCATTGCACGCGCGGAGAGAGTTTATGAGGAGTCATTCGCTGAGCAAAGAATGCTGATCACGAATTTTCTCATGGTGTTCAGGGCCAATCTTGAGAGGCGCGATCCCATTAAGGTAAAGGAATCTTACAAGCAGCTTTCGGATCTGCTCGATAAGTTAGAGTACTGATATGAAGGAAATTTTCTGGGACACACTCGGGATACCTCCTACTACAGATACCAAGAAGATACGCAAGGCGTATTCAGAGCTTGTTAAGAAGCACAACCCCGAAGACGACGAAGAGGCATTCAGGAAGATAAACCAGGCCTATAGGGCGGCGATGAATTTCGCCCGCCAGATCTCTGCGCTTAATATAAACGACGAGCAGATGGTTATTACAAACAGGAGGGAAGACGGCTCCTTCCAGATCCATGTTAAGAAGGAGAACGAATTACTGGGTGCTCCTTCTCCCGTGATGACTTCCGAGGAAGAAGAGAATCCCGCTAAAGAGCCTTCGCTATTTGACTTTGGTGATATCGACTCATCAAGGGTAAAGGGTCTTACTGTTCAGGAAATAGATGAGATGACAGGGTACTTAAGCCTTGCCCCGGGATTCCCCGTTCCTGACAGCGAGAAGACAAGACGCATTAAGAAGTTTATCGACGATAATGATCTCATTAAGCGGTTGTCTAACCTGGTAAAGCCCGAGGAGACAGAAGAAGCTATAAGTAATATGCTTGAGGTAGCCAAGCTTATCCTCGACGATGAGGATTTAATGGGCGAGAGGGTACTATGGCAATTCTACTTTTTCTCTCCCAGAGTCGGTTCGCTTGCCAAGAGCCTTGAGTTTTACTCGAAGCTCGAAAAGCTTACGGACGACGCAAGGCTGTCGGTAGCCGATGCTTATGCGATAGCTGAGGTTTGCCCGCTTCATCCGAGAGTAAATGTTAATGTTATTAAGCCCAATCTGACTGAGGGCAGGATCGACTTCAGAACTAATGTTACCTTTATATATAAGGAGAATAAGTATCCGGCATTCGATGAGCTCATGAAAGACGAGAACCCGGAAGATGTTAAGGAACTGATCGAGTTTCTTCAGAAGATAAGGCTTAATCTTCATGCGATGCTCATGCCTGTCGTTCATCCTGTAAAGAAGTATGCGCTCCTTGATGCGTTGACTATATTTAACTTCATATTAAGAAGTCCCGAATGCGAGAAGATAAGACAGAAGCCAATCCTTTGGAAACTGTACTTTCAGGGCGCTCTGATTAAGCCCATGATAAGTGATCACGACCTTCATGTGGGTCTTACCAAGGCGATGCTCGACATGGATCTAAGTAAGGATCTTGTTAAGATCATGAAGAAGCAGATAGGAAAAGAGACATGCTTCATACGTCAGAAGATGGGAAACAATAACAGTTACTTCATCACGTTCAGGGATTCGGAGATTCGGAAGGACAAGAACGGTAAATATGTCTATATACCGTACGGACAGGTTACTCCGTGGGTTCAGAACTTTGTAAGCATTGCTGTGTTTGTCCTCGTCCTGATCATGGCGATACTTATGGGTATGACGTTGATGCAGAAGAATTGATTTGACAAATAAATGCAGCGTTTGTATAATGCTCGGGTACTTTAGTGCTTTAGTGCGCTAAAGTGAATAGAAAGGAAGAAGACTATGATCAACGCTAAGTTTTACACAGCAGACGGGTTCCAGGACACACTCCCCGGTATTTGTGCCTTCAAGAAGAAGACAGAAGCCGGACTTCGCGAACTGTTCAGACTCCATGGATACAAGGAGATAGAGACTCCCGGAATCGAGTATCTTGATATCTATTCCCGCCCGGGTTTTGTTCCCGAGGAGAATCTTTACAAGATGACTGATCAGAAGGGAAGACTTCTTGCACTGCGTTACGACGGAACAATCCCGTCAGCAAGATACGCTGCTGGCATCAAGGACTTTGATCCCTCGCTTCTTCCTTTAAGATTGAGCTACATCGAGAATATGTACCGCTTCGCTGATTCAGGCGGAGGAAAGCAGAACGAGTTCACTCAGGCAGGCGTAGAGCTTATGGGTGCCGAGGGTCCCGATGCAGATGCCGAAGTCATCGCACTTGCAATTAAGGCGGCGCTTTCCGCAGGCATTAAGGATCTTCAGATCTCTATCGGCCAGGCTAAGCTTTTCGATGGGATTGCAGTGGAGCTCGGACTTTCCGATGACACCCGTGAGGCAATAAGAAATGCCATCAACAGCCGTGACACGGTTACTATCGAGAAGACATGCGACAACTTGGGCTTTAACGAGAAGCAAAGAGAGCTTCTCCTGATGCTTCCCGATGCGCAGGGTACTTACGATCTTATCGATGCTTTCAGAAGCAGGATCTCGAATGCGAATGCACTTGAGGCTCTCGATAATCTTAAGGAGATCCTCGATGCTTTGGATGAGCAGGGTTTCCTCAAGTATGTTTCCGTAGACGCAGGCCTTATGGGAGGTTCCGTTGATTACTACACAGGCTGTATCTTCAAGGGATACACATACGAGGTAGGCTTCCCGATCATCTCGGGCGGACGCTACGATAACACCGTGGCAGTATTCGGAAGACAGATGGAGTGCGTAGGTTTCTCCTTGAGCCTTACGCTTACACTCACGGCTTTGTTAAGACAGGGCATGTCCATGGACGAGAAGCCCGTGGATGCCGTAGTAGGATACGAAGCAGGAAGAAGAGCCGAGGCTTACAAGATCGTAAACAAGCTTCGTGAAGAGGGCACTTCCGCTATGATCGATACGACAGGCAAGAGCCAGAGCGAGCTTAACGAGTATGCAGCTAAGCTCGGAATTACTAAAGTTGTTTTTGTTAACGGGGAGGAGAACTGATGCTTACAATAGCACTTTCAAAGGGAAGACTAGCTGAGAAGGCTATAATGCTTCTCGAAAATGCGGGCTACGACTGCACCGCAGCTAAGGAAGAATCAAGAAAGCTCATCCTCGAGGATGAGAAGGTAGGACTTCGCTTCATCATGGCAAAGCCTGCCGACGTTCCTACATATGTAGAGTATGGCGCCGCTGACTTAGGCTTCGTAGGAAAGGATACATTGCTTGAAGAGGGAAGAGACCTTTATGAGGTAGTAGATCTTGGCTTCGGCAAGTGCAGGATGTGTGTTGCAGGTCCCGTTGATCTTAAGGACGGTAAGCTCGACCTTATCCCAAACAAGAGGATCGCTACAAAGTATCCTAATATCACAAGAGCATACTTCGAGGGCGTTAAGAAGGAGAGCGTTGAGATCATTAAGCTCCACGGCTCCATAGAGCTTGCACCGCTCATCGGACTTGCAGACTGTATCGTTGATATAGTTGAATCAGGAAGAACACTTAAGGAGAACGGACTTGATGTAATCGAGACCGTCGCTGACATCTCAGCAAGAGTA
>CAMJGB010000154.1 GCA_946405115.1 uncultured Clostridia bacterium
TGCTCTGCTCCGGCGTTGAGATCGGCGTTACTGAGGACATGTTCCCCGGCGCAGGCTACAACGGACTTCTCGTACTCCCCGAGGACAGCGTTCCCGGTGCAGACGTTAAGCCCATCTTGGGTCTCGACGATTATATTTTCGATGTTTCCATTACAGCAAACCGTCCCGACTGCCAGAGCATCTTCGGTATCGCAAGAGAAGTTGCAGCAGTCCTCGGCAAGCCCATCAAGGAGCCCGCGCTCGACTACACTGAGACGGACGAAGCTATCGATTTCAACATCAGAGTTTCCGCTCCCGACCTTTGCCCGAGATACATCGGACACTATGTTTCCGACGTTACTATCGGTGAGTCTCCTCTTTGGATGAAGCGCCGCCTCGCACTCGTTGGCTGCTCTTCCATCTCCAACATCGTAGACATCACAAACTACGTTCTTTACGAGCTCGGACAGCCGATGCATGCATTTGACTACAGCTACCTCGAGGGCGGTGAGATTCACGTACGCCGCGCAGAGGACGGCGAGAAGATCGTTACTTTGGACGAGAAGGAATTCTCCCTTACAAAGGACAACCTCGTTATCTGCGACGGCAAGAAGCCGGTTGCACTTGCAGGCATCATGGGAGGTCTTAACTCCGAGATCCTCGACACAACAAATGCAGTTATGTTCGAGGCTGCAAAGTTCGCACACGACAACATCCGTAAGAGCTCCAAGGCTTTGGGCCAGGTTTCCGACTCATCCTTGAGATTCTCCAAGGGCGTTGACGAGTACACAACAGTAATGGCAATGAAGAGAGCTCTCCACCTCATCGAGGAGCTTAACTGCGGTAAGGTAAGTAAGACAGCTTTCGACGTTAACACAGGAAACTCCATCGAGCCTCGAAAGCTTACTGTAAGCGTAAAGCAGGTTAACGGCGTTCTCGGAATCACGGTTCCTGATGAGGACATCGTTCGCATCCTGACTAACTTAAACTTCGCACCTGAGCTTAACGGCGACGAGCTTACGATCTTGATCCCGGGCTACCGCGTAGACATGGAGTCCTACCAGGATGTAGCTGAGGAAGTAATCCGTATGTACGGCTACGACCACATCACACCTACATTCATTCCTACTGCAAAGGTTACTTCCGGCGGATTTAACTTGAAGCAGCGTTCCGAGCTCAAGATCAAGAATGCACTCTGCGCAGCAGGCGCTTCCGAGGGTGTTCACTATTCATTCTTCTCACCTTCAGACTTCGATCTTCTGAGACTTCCCGAGGACGCACCCGAGAGATTCGCGATCAAGATCATGAACCCGATCAACATCGACCTCTCACTCATGAGAACAACACTCGCACCTCAGATGATCAAGGCTATGGCAAGAAACCAGAAGAACGCCATCCTCTCAGGACGCATCTACGAGATGGGCAACAAGTTCCTTCCCAAGGCACTTCCCCTCACAGAGTACCCTGACGAGCGCGAGACGATCTGCATCGGTATCTTCGGCGAGGACGAGGACTTCTACTCACTGAAGGGACTCGTAGACGTCATCGCTGACGCACTCGACGTTACTTTCGACTACGAAAAGACAGAGAAGACATTCCTCCACCCCGGCAGAACTGCAAAGGTTATCTGCGACGGCGTTGAGATCGGCTACTTGGGCCAGGTCCTCTACGAGATCGCTGACGAGCTCGACATGCGCGTACCTTCCTACGTTGCTGAGATCGACCTTCGCGCTCTGACCAAGTACTACGGCAAGGAAAGAAAGTTCATCCCGCTCCCGAAGTTCCTCGAGGAGAAGCGTGACTTCTGTTTCGTCATGGACAAGAACATCACTTGCGCCGACGTCGAAAAGGAAATCAAGGCATCCTGCAGCTACATCACTAAGATCGAGCTCTTCGACATCTACGAGGGAATCCAGCTTGGACTTAACAAGAAGAGCCTTGCCTTCAGCGTAGTATTCACACCTGAGGACGAGGAGTTCACACCTGAGGTTATCGACGGCTTCGTTAACACGATCATGGATAACTTGAAGGCGAAGTACGGCATCACACTCCGCGCGTGATTCGAAGTAAAATTTAAAGACAAAAGATAAGGCCGGTCAGTGACCGGCCTTGTTTGTTGTTTAGTTTTTTAACTTAGTATTTGCTTCCCAAAGTCTTATACATGCGTCTTCTCCTCGAGGAACTTGAGCCATTCTCCCCTGTTTAACACAGACATCTTGTAGCTCTTCTCTTTACCCTTCTCCTCATCGTAGTAGTAAAGCTTGATACCGAAGGGAAGGAACGGGCCCACGGAGCACTTCTTGATGCGCTTGATGTCGGCGTAACGCAAGGACCAGTTAACAGCCCCCGCGAAAGATCCGATAAAAGAAACCGACTTATCCGAGAAGAAATATGCTCCTCTTACCTGATCGTAGAAGCATAGAAGCTTCGCATAATAGTCGCCCCTCTCGGCAACCTCAAGAACCTCGTCCGCATCAATAAGATTAGCTTCCTTAAGTGATGCAAACTTCTCATTCGCATTCATAGGCGGATGACCCATACGTGTACCTCCAAGATAGTGTTCTATAACACTATATCAGTTGTAGCACCCCACATCAACGAAGACGGGATTGTCGACAGGACCTTCGCTTCCCGTGAACGCCACCTGGATTCTGCCGGTAGCATAGTCGACGATTATAAGCTGCGATGTGCCGCCGCTGTGAACGTTCTCGACCTCGAACTGCTCGACGGTTTCCTGCGTGATCATGTTCTTAAGGTCAGCTATGGAGAACACATCAAACTCGCCTACCCACTCGTTGTACTTGGCAAAGCGGACGATGTTGTTGGTGTTGCCCGTGAAGCCGTCCTGATTGCCCGCAGTAGTATAAGAATTAACTATGCAAAGCGAATCGGTGTGGTCCCAGGAGAGGCCCTCCATTATGGGTGTGTCGGCGTCTCTTAAGTTAGAGAATCCGAGGCCCGCTTCCGCCACCTGAGCGACGCAGTCTTCCGCGCAGAAAGCCTCGTTGCCGTCAGCAAGTGTGAGGTTATGGCACCATGTGAATTCAGCGCTCTCGCCTACCATGAACTCGCCGACTTCCCTTGCAGTATCAAACTCCTCGAGAGCATAGCGAAGCTCCATCGTGTAGCACTTTCTGCCCTCGTAGATGAACGGTTCATCGGTCGGTGTTCCGACGTCCAGGATTGCTGCGAAGACACCGTCGTCGTTAACGCCGGAGATGATGTCGAGAAGGCCCAGGATCTGGATTGCAGTGAGGCTTCGATCTCCATTTCTCATGTGAACGACGCAGTTCGCCGAGCACATCTGGTACTCGTCTCCAAGCGACCACTCGAGATTACGAAGAGCCATCATCTCGCCCGTCTCTGTGCGCTCTCCCCAGAGGGTAAGAGCACTGCAGGCAGTGGGACGAAGCGAATCGGGGATCATGTTTAAAGCGATGACTTCCTCGTAGGAGAACAGACCGTCTTCAGTGAATCCGTGTCTTCCTTCCGACAAGGCGTCAGCAAGGCCTGCGAGTTCTTCCTTAAACTCATCGCGCATCGAATCGTAGAGAGTCAGTACTCTGTCTTCTACGGCCTCCGGCGTATATGTTCCGCCGTACATACCTCTTATAGTTCCGTAAAGGTAGGGCTCCATAACGGATTCGAACTCCGGCATCGCCTGAGGGATCGTTCTGCCGTAAGCTGCACCTACGTCATACCTGCTGCCGTTCTCGTAATCGAGCGTTACATCGAAGTAGTCAGGCATTACCGCTATCTCGCAAAGCCCGTCGTCAGAGGCATACGTGGCTGTAGCTTCTTCTATTACACCCTCGTCAGCGTAGGTGTAAGATGCGCCGGCGTAGTAGTTATCTACGGGGACGAGTTCTGCATCGCCGATGCCAAGTGTTGTGGCGTCGGGTTTCTGGGAACAGCCCGTAAGGCCGATTATTAGAGATCCTAAGAGGACCATTGAAATCAATCTTCTATTCATCATTCAGTTCTCACTTTCCAGATCTGGATTCTGTCCGTAAGTCTTGTCATCAAATAAACGACGATGACAAGTCCTGATATTACGATCAACGGCACGATCACGAAGTTATGGATGGGATCTACAGTCAGCTTAAACGAGTAGTTTCGAAGAAGACTTACAAACAAAGTCTCTGCGAACTTATTACCTAAAGTTGCCGTAAATACAAGCGACAGTCCCATGGACAACACACCCAGGATCGTAAGCCTTATAAGGTGCCATCCTCTTATCACGGAGCGCTTGAATCCCATGCTCTTAAGAAGCGCGATATCGGCGGTTTCCTCTTCGATGAAGATGTTCTCATACAAGCAGGTAAGAAGGATCAATACACCTGCCGCAGCAAAAGCTGTCGCCGCGATCATCATGTTAAAGATGAGGTCATATCCTTCGAGGAAATCGTTAACTACATCGTCCGGAGAAAGGACCTTCACCTCACCGTTTGTCCATATGGCCTGCATCTGATTTCTTATCGCCTCGTGCTCACTTAAAGGAGCATCTATGACAGCCGAATACACATAATCAGGAGTAAACATCGCGCCTTCGAATTCAGGACTCATGATGACCTTCACCAGATCGGTTCCGTGGTAGTCTATGAAACCCGTGATCATAAAGTCCTCAGTCACCCTTTCCGTATGGGTGTGATCCTCAGAGAATCTGTCATACTCAAGCGTTACATAATCGCCGATGCCGACTCCCAGCATATCCGCATGATACTTTGAGATTGCAACCTCGTTATAAAGAACGGGAGCATCGCCGCCGGGAAGATAATAGAGCCCGGAAATATCGGCATCCTGCCATGCCATCTCTGCGACCAAACCAACATCGCCATGGTAGACATCCGCAGTGCACATTTCAGTAAGAACCAGTCTTGCAGGAATGTCATTCTCCTCAAGGATATCGTTAAGTATGTCATACACGCCGGAATAGCTTCCCGCACGCTGCGCCAGCTTTTCGACGTATGAGTCCTCAAGCTTAAGGTCGAAGTC
>CAMJGB010000155.1 GCA_946405115.1 uncultured Clostridia bacterium
CATCGGTATCTTCGATCCCGGCCACTTCAGAATCGGTGATACGCTCATCTCAAGCAACCGTAAGTTTGAATTTGATCCTATTCCTGTATTCGCACCTGAGAACTTCGCGAAGGTATTCCCTAAGGATTCCATGAAGAGAAAGCAGTTCCTTAAGGGAATTGAGCAGCTCTCAGAGGAGGGTGCAGTACAGCTTTATAAGCAGCCTGATATCGGAACCGAGACATTCGTTATGGGTGTCGTCGGAATATTGCAGCTCGACGTTCTCGAGTACAGACTTAAGACAGAGTACGGTGTTGACATCGTCCGTCAGCCTCTTTCTTATAACCTCGCAAGATGGGTTAAGTCTGATGCTGAAGGTACATTCGATTACAAGAACATGGTTCTTACTTCAACGTCCATGACTGTTCTGGACAGAGATGACGAGCCTGTAGTTCTGTTCGAATCTGAATGGGCTATCGATTGGGCGGTTCAGCATAACGAATCACTTAAGCTTCGCTTCGAGAACATCCATTCTAAGTAAATGAGAAAAGCTCTGAAGGCGATAATACTCACTTGTGCAACCTTGCTTGTTGTCATGTTTGTATTGTCGCTTTTGGGGATAATCAGTAACTATCACGGTAACTCTTTCGGGTTCTCCGATAAGACCACATACACAAGTTTTATACTTGCTCTGCTGTTAAGTTATGTGGTCGTAACTGACGGAGTCTTTACATGGACAGGGGAACTCGGAGTAATTATCCTTGATGCCTATATGCTGTGGCTTCGAAGCAAAACAGCATTTGTTCTGATAACGGTTCTTATTGTAGTGCTTATGTTAAGACACTACATAAGGGAAGGCGGAATTCCCTATCAGGATAAGAAGTCATATGGTGCAATCTCATACATATTCTTCGTAATCTATCAGCCGATAAAGTTACTGGCTTTGTTGTGTGCGAGATTTAAGGGTTTAAAGAAACCTGTCTTAAGTCTTATGCGTTTCAGTTTTTTGATATGTGCTGTTATAAATTATTGTCTGATATTTACCTACCGGTTATCGAGACCTCTGTGGACGGCTGTACCTATTATTAAGACTTTTGGTGACCGGTTAAGATTCAGTATTCTTGCGTTTGAAGAATTTCCCGTTACTTTGTTCGGTACGGATGTGTATTACAGCGGATCTTACGGGCATAAGTATTCGTCGCTGTATTTCATTATCGACAGTGCTTACGTTAAGACTCTGTTAATGCAGGGAGTGATACCTACCATCGCAATCCTGATCGGATTAACGGCACTTCTTTGTTGGGTATATAAAAAGGGTTATAACGTTATACTTCTCGCAGTGTCATTATTTGCTGTTGATTTGGTCATGGACTATTCTGTTGCCGGATTATTGTTCATAGTCATTTTGATTCCCGTAGTTATTATGTTTACTGACCGGCCAACAAATAAAGAGTATGGGAAGCTTAACATAAAGAGATTAAGAAGCGGTCAGCGATGGGGTATGGCCATAGTCTCGGTTGCTGCCGTGATTGTTTTGTCAGTGTGGTGCGTTACTGCGTATAAGATAACAAACAGGATTGATCACAGCCCGTGTTACGGTGCAACATTGGTCGTACCGAGAACTGTACTCGGTGCCGAAGAGGATCTTCTTGATGAAGCTTATCAATATTTAAGTTCTCATGGAGATGCGTTTTGTATAGTTGACTGTGAGGAAGACAGATCAGTCCTAATATCTAACGGTATTGATGAGAACAGAGTCTTTGTACAGGATTTTATTGATATCGACGATATGCTTACTTCTTCGAACGAACTTATCGATGCTAATGACATGCCCAACAGACTGACCATATGTTCTTACAATTCACAGATTGAAAGAATCAGCCGTCATGCAGGGCGTCTTAATATAGCCGTTAATTCTCTTTCGGTTAAGCCTCAGACCGGATATCTGTCTGTGTTTATTGCTGAACAGTGGAGGCTTATATGCGACGGATAATAAGTGTCTTATTAACAGCCTCTATAGGAGTTGGCCTGTGTTCATGTTCTGTAAGAACCGAAGATACCATTGAGGTTGATATCGGTTTAATTACATGTGATGACAATTCATTAGAGATCGTAGGAGATAATCTTGCAAGTTGGGAATCAGAACACCCCGAATATACCGTTATTTCACGTGAGCGGGTTACTGATGAAGATATCCTTTCACTTGCTGTCATGGGAGCTGATCACCTCCCGGATGTGTTTATTGCAAACAGTCAGGCCGGACGATTGCTCGAATCGCAAGGGCTTGTAACTGAGCTTACAGGCATAGCGTCTGATGTTGATTCGTTTAATTATGACGGCGGCGTATATGCTTTCCCCGTATTAAGAGAATCTGTAAGCGTGATCGTTTATGACCCGTCGGTGTGGTCAGAAGGAGATCCCGTCGGATATAACTCCGATGCGAGATTTACGGTACCGAACTGTTATCTGAGCAATGTCTTAAGTGATGATGCTGCTGTTAATTGGTTTGAGCATATGGTAGCCGGAGACGGCCAGGCATCGTTTACAGATGATGTGTTTGTTGAAGGTCTTGATATTACACGTGACCTCATAAGAGACGATATTGCTTACGGGTCAGATGATGAACTCATTAATGCTTATGTAAATGGTGATTGTCCTGCAGTAACCGTATACGGCAATGCTTTGTTCTCTTTGCTTAACAGACTTGAAGAGGATAATCAGGATCTCTATTCAAGAACGGAGTTTGCAACTTTAACTGAAGGAGTTGTGCCGATGGGGTATCAGTACGGGGTCTTTGTCAGAACGGGCATGAGTGAGGAAAGAACTTCAGAATGCATAGATCTTGCCCGTTCATTGACGGAAGGAACCTCTTCTTGGAATAGCGATGAGACGACTCAAAGACTGGTGGCATTAATGGATAATTCTAAGACAGTTCCTTTGTATTCATTGTATTTTGTTCCCTGGGTTTGGAACTATGCTTCTGATGAGTGTTTTTTCGTAATGAGAGAGGAAGAAAAAACTTCTTTGGAATATTCATTTGTACTTCAAAATTGTTATGAAATGTATTATATTGAAATTAGTGAATAACCGATAGATATCGGCGTTGGATAGGGACAAAATATGGGGGAGATAAAGGTTTGTCTTGTGTGTTCTTCGGGGGGACACCTTGACCACTTGTATGCTATTAAGCCTTTTTGGGCTGGCAAAGAGCATTTCTGGGCTACGTTTGATAAGCAGGACGCATTAACTATGCTTGCCGGAGAAAAGATATATCCGGTTTATTATCCGTCTAACAGAAGTTTGAAGGCTCTTATCATTAACACAAGACGAGCAATTAAGATCCTTAAGCTGGAGAAGCCGGATCTTATCATATCGGCCGGCGCCGCTCCTGCTGTTCCGTTCTTTTATGTCGGTAAGATGATGGGCGCTAAGACTATATTTATTGAGGCCTTCGACAGGATCAATAAGGGGTCGTTATCAGGCAAACTCTGTTACCGAGTATCCGACGTATTTATCGTTCAGTGGGAAGAGATGAAGAAAGTCTATCCCAAAGCAGTCTGTTTGGGGAGCATATTCTGATCATGATCTTTGTTACTGTGGGTACACATGAGCAGCCGTTTAATAGGCTGGTTGAGTATATGGATAATTGGGCTTCGACGCACGAAGAGGAAGTGTTGATCCAGACCGGCTTTACTACTTATGTGCCTAAGCACTGCAAATATCAGAAGCTTTTTCCTCAGAAAAAGATATATGAACTTAATGAACAGGCCCGAGTTGTAATTACTCACGGCGGCCCGTCATGTTACATAGATGTATTAAGAGTTAATAAGATTCCGATCGTAGTCCCTAGAAGACACGAATACGGTGAGCATATCGATAACCATCAGGTTGAGGTAGGACGTGAATTCCTAAAGCGCAACGGCAATATCATTCTTGTTGAGGATATCGAGAAGTTAGGAGAGACTCTCGAGCATTATGATGAGATAACTGCCTCTATGGCAAAGGGCTTCGTTCCTCACAATAAGGTGTTCAGCGCAGAATTGTCTAAGATAGTAGATAAGATGTTTCCATGACACCCTGTCTTTCTGTCGTCATTCCCGTCTATAATGCAAAAGAGTATCTTCCGGTCTGTCTGGATACGCTTTTATCCTGTGAAGGCATTGGTGATACTGAGATAATCCTTGTTGATGACGGCTCGTCTGACGGTTCATCCCAAATTGCAGATGATTATGCAACATCTCATTCCAACATTAAATCGGTTCATAAGGAGAACGAAGGCCCTTCTGCAGCACGTAACAGAGGCCTTGAAGAGGCATCAGGAGAGTACGTGTTCTTCTGCGATGCCGATGATACTGTAGTTCCCGAATTGTTCGGTAAGATAATCAAGATCGTGAAGACTTCCGATGTCGACATGATCGTATGGGACAGCGAACTTGTATACGAGACGTGGAATCTCCTGGTTCCCAAGAACAGAGGCTTCTTCTCACACGAGGGTCTTGAGAAGGTCGAGAAGACATACACGGGAAAGGAACTTGTAGAGACGTTGCTAAGGACAAGCGGCAACTTTATCGCCACGGTATGGCTTGGCGCTTACAGGAGACGCTTCCTTGTTGATAACGCGCTTCTTTTCGAAAAGGGTTTGCTTCATGAAGACGAGCTGTGGGTGCCGCAGGTGTACCTTAATGCTCAAAGTGTGCTTTATATTCCGGAGAAGATATACCGCTACAGGATACACGAGGGTTCCATAATGAATCCTTCCGACGGCGACAGAACCAAGAGCATCGAGTCCATGTTGTACATATATCCGTTCCTGTATAAGTACTACGATGAGAAGCTTGAAGGAGATCCTTTGAAGAGACTTCTTGAGGGAAACCTTACTAAGAAGTTTGTCCGTATGATATATAAGTTCCGTATCTACCGTCACGGATACGGAGATAAGATCGATAAGAAATTACTTTGGAGA
>CAMJGB010000156.1 GCA_946405115.1 uncultured Clostridia bacterium
TGAGAATCACTCCATGTTCTTAAGGCGGATATCCTGGTTGTTGATGATAACGAGATGAATCTCAAGGTCGCAAAGGGCCTTCTTAAGAGGATTAATGTTACTCCGGATCTTGCAGGTGACGGACGTGAAGCTGTTGAGATGATCGGCAATAAGCACTACGACATCGTTCTCATGGATCATATGATGCCAGTCATGGACGGCATTGAAGCTCTTAAGCTTATTAAGGAAAGAAACCTCATAGATAACAGCACGAAGGTCATCGCACTTACTGCAAATGCCATTGCAGGTGCAAAAGAGATGTATCTTGCTGAAGGCTTTAACGATTACCTGTCAAAGCCCATCGTGCCTGAGACGCTAGATGATATGATCGCGAAGTATCTTCCGTCGGAGAACTACAGATACGGTGATCTTATGGAGAAGAAGACAGAAGCTCCTTCTGATGAGAGTGAGATGTTAAGTAAGCTTCGTTCGAACGGATTCAATGTCGATGCTGCTCTTACTTACTGTATGAATGACGAGGAGTTCCTGAAGGAGTTGCTCGTATCCTTTATCGATTCCGAGGACGAGAAGACAGAAGCAATATCCTCTAACTACAAGGAACGCAACTGGGATGACTATTCCACTTATGTGCATGCGCTGAAGAGCTCTTCACGTACCATCGGTGCCGATAAGCTTTCTGATATGGCGTGGGCGCAGGAAAACGCATCCAGGGTACGCGATGAAGCTGTTGTCGACGGCGGTTATGAGAATATGATGAGCGAGTACAGAAGGATCGTTAAGATACTTAAGAGCATCCTCGGCGAAAACGAAGACGGCTCTGATGAAGACTCAGGTGATTCCGATATTCTCGAGTTCTTCCCGGAGTGATCAGCTTTCCGTAAGCATCTCGTAAGTTACGCCGTACTTAGCTGCGATATCGCGAGCGTAGGAAGATCCTTCCGGCGCCTTTTCGACGACTTTGTAAGAGCGCTTGCCGTCGTCACTTGCCATTACAATCGAAGACGCCTTGAACTCATCGGCATTCTCCGCAAGCTTATGCATGTGAGTGTTGTATATCGTGCGACAGCCCTTATCCCTTAAAGCCTTAACGGCATCTACTGCGATGTAGTAGCCCTCCTCGAAGGAAGTAGTGGAGAAGCTCTCGTTAAGAAGCGCCATGCTCTCTGAAGTAGCGTTGTTGAACAATTTCTTGAAACGTACGCACTCCTCGCCGAGACGGCCCAAATCCATCGTCTTGTCCTCGTCTGCAGGGAAGTGTGTGAAGATCATGTCCACGGGAGTGTAAGCAAACTTATCCGCGGGTACGTAGATTCCGCCCTGGGCAAGCGCGAAAAGCAATCCTGCTGCCTGTGTAAGCGTGGTCTTACCGCCTCTGTTGGCGCCCGTAAGAAGGTAGGTAACGTGCTTCTCATCGAAGATCAGATCGTTGTCTACTACTTCATCGCTGCTTTCAAGAGAGGAAGCAAGCTTTAAGTTATAGAAACCCTTCGCATCCATTGTGCAGATTCCGTTTACGGCTTTCACCGGCTCTGCTTTACAAAAGTGCATGCCCTTCTTCTTAGCCTTCGCGATGAACTCAGCGAAGTTAATGTAGTAGATAAGCTCGGGGATGAGCTTTGATATCGTAACGATGGAGATATCGGAATAAGCCGAAAGAGTAGATCTTAGTTTCTTCACAAGATGAGACATCATCTTTGTGGCGATGTTCGCAAGATAGAAGGTTGATCCTGAAGTGCTGTCACCGTCGGGAACCTTGGACAACGTGGACTTGTCGCCGATTACGGTGGTGAGATTCACACCTTCGGTTAAGGTCGCGTTGATCTTGTCCAGAGCTCCTTCGGCCCCGTGAGAATCTACAGGCTCGTAGCGCATGTCGCCGTCCCATTCAGCATCACTGTTGAGTTTGTCCTTTGATGCTACTGCATCTGCAAAGTTGCTGACGATGCCGGATTTCTTAAAAGGCTTGGCATTTACGGAGATGAGACCTAAGCTCTCGGCTTCAAATCTGGAGTTAACATTGATGCCGACCGTAACGCTCTGTATTGAATTCGCATCGACTTTGATGTTCTCGATGTCTTTCTTCATCTCGGCAAATTTCGCATCGTTATAAAGCGTATCGATATAGGAGAGAAGATCCTTCAATCCCTTGGACTTTATTCTGTTATCCGACAGACAGTCATGAAGAGATTCAACGCAGGTGATGAAAGTCTTAAGTTCATCCAATCTGTGCATCAGGTCCCAAAGTCCGGGCTTCTCTTCAGCATTCTTGCGCCATGTTCCGTAATCCTTGAGATAGTCTATCTGATTCATGAGTTCAAGAAGTCTGTCTCTTACGTCGGGAAGGTTATAAATATCGTCAAATACGTCCTGTCTGAATTCGGCAACGCTCGGATCGGGTGTCATCTTGGACAGTACCCTGATGATCATCTGCTGCTGTTTGGGATCGTCTGTTATCTGAGTTGTTATCGTATCGATTCCAAGATCGTGAACCGTAGTATCACTCATTGTCTTAAATCCGTTTTCGCTAGTGGGGAACAGGAGACTTATGGTGGATTTGGAATCAATAGCCATGTTAAACACCTCGCTGAGATTTCATGATTCGATTATAGCTCAAACTAACAGCACATTACTTAAAGAACTAAGATGTTATAATTATTGTGTAAGTCTTTTGTTTGAGGTGATAGGTAATGGGATTGGGTATTAAACTTATGAATCACGTTCTTGGGGGTCTTGCTGCAGGTGCAGTTAATGCTCTTATGGAAGCTGATACCGCGGCTGCTGAAGCAAGGAAGGCTGAGGCAGATGCTAAGCTGAAAGCCTATGAGATTCAGCAGAAGCAGCTCGATGAAGCTGCAAAACAGAAAAGACTCATGGAAGAGACAGCTAGAGCAAAGGCTTTGGCAGAAGCTGAGAAGGAGAAGACTCAGCAGAAGATGTTTGACGATAAGTATTTCGTTACACTTCAGGCCGGTATCGCTTTAAGCTGGTATATAGCTGGTATCGACGGTCAGATTACCAAGCAGGAAGCTGATGCGATTACTTCCAGAATTCAGAATATAAGAAGTACAGTAAACATCCCTGCCAAGTACAGGGATTCGCTCGGAGGCATGGAACAGTATAAGGCCATGTCGTTCGATGAGGTTAAGGTCTATCTCGACAAAGCGGATAAGGAGTCTCTGGTTAGTCTTGTTGTAAGGGCAGAGTATATAGCGAAAGTGGACGGTATGACGGATTCCGAGAAGTCTGCCATCGACGGTCTCAAACTCTATGTTGAGAAGAAGACTGGCTATCACTTCAAGGATCTGCATGCTTTGCCGCTGTCCGTAAGCCTTATCTGTCCGTCCTGCGGAGGTAAGCTTGTACCGGATCAATCCCTGCGTAAAGCAGTGTGCGATTATTGCGGTTTTACAAAAATCGTAGAAGTCAAAAACATCTGATTTGCAAACCGAGAATAAATGTTATACAATCTGTTGGTCAAACGTGGGTCATTAGCTCAGCTGGATAGAGCAACAGCCTTCTAAGCTGTGGGCCGGAGGTTCGAGTCCCCCATGGCTCACCACGATAAAACACCGGTATTCGCCGGTGTTTTTTATTGCTTGAGATATTGCTATAATTTACACGATATCAACAGGAGCAGATCAGATGGACAGAATTCGTAAGTTTATCGTAAGTAACAAAGACGTACTTTTCTGCTTTCTTGGTTCAAAACTTCTTTTCGCTGCGGTGCTTCTTATAGTCAGAACCCCTTATTCCGAGGTGCTCGGGTTCTTTGATGCAGGGCATTACAGGGATATCGCTTCCATGGGATACTATGTTGACGGAGTTACCGTATTCTTCCCGGTGATCCCGCTCATCATAAGATATCTTGGTGATGTCGGACTTATCGTAATTAATCAGCTTTCATATATAACCGCACTTTATTTTCTTAAGCAGATCCTGATTAAGCTTAAGGGAGAAGGTAAGGTGTCGACGGTACTTGCAATAGCCGCCGTATCTCCTCTGGCGTTATTCACTTCGCTTGAATATACCGAGTCAATTTATTTCATGCTGACGATAATTGCTTTCTATCTGTTTGTAAACGATAAGCTGCCAGCGCTAATGGGAATAATCCTGGGACTGTCGGTAGCAACGAGAAACACGGGCAGTATGTTGTTCTTCGCGATATTTACAGGCTATGTGATCCGTATGATAACCGAGAATAATAAGGGGAAGAGGATAAAGGACATATTCTTGTGTTTTGTCCCTGCAACAGCGATAAGCCTCATCTATCCCGTGTATTTGCAGATTAAGTTTAATAACTGGAAAGTCTTTATGGATGCCCAGTACACCTATTGGGTAAGAATTCCGTCCAATATATTTAAGACCGTATTCACGTCGCTTGAGGTTATTTTTACCAACAAATACCAGTTTGACGGTGCCGTGGATACTCTGGTACTTTTTAAGATAAACGAGGTCTTGTCCTTAGGCTTCATGATACTTGTAATTGTTCTTATTGTAAGAGAGATTCTGATCATGAGAAGACAGGGTAGAATAAACATTCCTTCAATAGTTGCAATTATCTATTGCGCATTGTTTATCGTTGCTCTCGGAATGACAATAAGAGATCCCAATATCGATTGTCCTACTGACAGTTTTTATCGTTATTACCTTACATTGTTCCCGGTTTATCTTGGTATCGGAAGACTCAAGGAGAGGGGAATCCAGCTATTCATGTTCGGCAGTATTATCTTGACCATGATCACTTGTCCGGCGTTTTGCATGGGTGGATTTTTCTTCTGAAAAAACAATTTAAAAAACTGCTTGACATAGTGGGCATGTATCAATATAATCGTTCTTGCACTTGCGAAAGGCAAGATGCGGCCGTGGCGGAACTGGCAGACGCGCACGTTTGAGGGGCGTGTGGTTAACCCCATACGAGTTCAAGTCTCGTCGGCCGCACCA
>CAMJGB010000157.1 GCA_946405115.1 uncultured Clostridia bacterium
AAGAAAGAGAACGAATGAACAGATGCTCGATCATTAATAGGTCAAAAGTAAATATTTATTGATTATACAAGATGTGATTTTATAAATTACGTGAAATAAAGAAAGGGGGGGCAGGAGCAAAGTAAAAATGATTGATAAAGTGTGACACTTTTCGCTAAATGTATCAAAAATACTTAAAGTGTCCCATTTCTGTCCCTAACCAAATGGTATAAAAAAGTTACAACAAACATCAAACTACAAACAAATTCAAAAACTCAAAACTGATGACTAATGAGGAGGATACTAATATGAAACGCATATTACGAAAAGTAGCAAGTATTTTCGTTGCTACAGCTATGGTAGCTGCGCTGGGCGTATCAGCGATGGCTGCTGGAATGCCGGATACCGGTATAGAAGAAGGTTCTAATCTTGGTGATCCCGTTGAGACTACAATAACACTCTATAAGGGATTAAAATTTTATAACCCGGATGAGACTCAGATCCAGGCTCCTAACATTTCCTATGCTTATGCTATCACTGCAGGCGATGCTGATAAGCAGATCACTGATGATCAGGGCGTAAGTGTTAAGACAAAGGCAGGTATTACTACCGGATTGACGATTACCGGATCAGTTGCTTGGACAGATGCTGATACAGTGACAGCTTCGGCAGCCGGAACTGAAGATTTAAAGGATATCGTAATCTCTTTTGCTAATGTTACTTTCAATGCCGCAGGCGTTTACCGTTATGTTATTACAGAGACTGTAACTCCCAGTGATCCTGCAAAAGCCGGTGTTACCGATGGCGGCATAAGTAACATCCGTTATCTTGATGTTTATGTCAAAGACGGCGATACAGCAGGTGATTATGTAATCTATGGCTATGTCTGCTTTGAGCTTAACGAAGACATCGATGATACAAATGGCACAGCTTCTACTGATGTAGTAAAGACAAAGGGATTTGTTGATGCTTCATCCACAGATGCAGATCTTACGGGCGATTCCTACTATACATACAATGTTACAGTCGGAAAGACTCTCGTAAATGATAATGCTAATATCACCAATCAGTTCCCGTTTACAGTAACATTTACTAACGCTACAGTTACTGAGAATATCAATCTTATATCCAAGAATGAAGGCACTGTAACATTGGCCGAGATCGCTTCAGCATCTATCAACGGATTAGTAAGTGAACCAACAATTGCCAATGGCGGTACAGTAAAGTATGTAGGTATTCCTTGCGGTACTACAGTTGAAGTTTTCGAGACCAACAATGTTCAGACATCTGCTTACAAGGCAAAGTGTGAAAATGCAGATACAGCAGCTGCTGAGAAGTTGATCAACTATAACGATAATTCAAATACTGCTTCTGTTACAACTACAGCAGATCAGGCAGGCGCAGTTAAGACAGTTACATTCGTCAACACTCTCGAGCTCATCTCACCTACAGGCGTAGCTCTTGCAATCCTTCCGTTCGTAATCCTCTTGACATTCGGTGTAGGATTCCTGGTAGCCGGTACAGCTAAGAGAAAAGAAGACGAAGCTTGATACGGAAAGGTATCCGAATCGCTAAGATTATCGGTTAAAATGAATTTAGGGGGTGCGGATGCTGAATAAGCATCCGTACCTTCTTTAAAAACCACAGGGGAGTAATAAGAGGTAGCCATATGAGTGAGAATACTAATATAGAGAAGAGAAATGAGGAGAATTCTGTAGCTTCCGGTACACAGAAGACTATCGGCAAGGCCAAGTCACAGATGAGATCCCTCCATTTCTCACTCCTGAGCATCCTGATAATCATAGTTCTCGTGTGGCTCATGCTGGGAGTTGTTTTCGGAATCATGAAGGCTCCTTCGAATGATATGTCCCCGAGAGTTGATTACGGAGATCTGCTCCTTTATTTCAGATTTGACAGAAAATTCGACATTAATGAGGTAGTCGTCATCAATAAGAACGATACGATCTACCTTGGCAGAGTTATTGCTGTCGGAGGCGATACGGTAGACATCACTGATGATGCAGATCTTATCGTTAACGGCAATACTTTAAATGAACCCAAGATCTACTATTCAACGCCTCGTTATGAGGAATACGAGCAATTCCCGCTGACTGTTCCCGAAGGTGAGTATTTCATCCTGGTAGACAGGAGAGAGGGCGGAGAAGACAGCCGTTACTACGGTACTGTTAAGGCAAAAGAGATCAAGGGCTCGGTTGTTACTTTGATAAGGCGCAACAATTTGTAATCTCCTAAGTTGTTATCGAGGCATAACATGAAGACTGTATGCAGCATAGTTAAGATCATTGAGACGGTTATGAGAGCTATCGTAGCCGTTGTTGCCGTGATCATCATAATGTTTGCTGCATACTCTCTTTATGATACGTTCTATATCAACCAGCACGCGTTCTCATCCTACGAATTAAAACAGTTCAAACCCATTCCTGTTGATACCAACGATGGAAGCAAGGGTAAGGATAATGGCGACGGAAGCGGATCTGATTACGATCAGGACAGCTTTGCAAGACTTAAAGAAGTCAATGAGGATGCCAGAGGCTGGATCACTGTCTACGATACTAATATCGACTATCCGGTCGTTCAGGGCGAAGATGACCTTGAATATGCCACCAAGGATATCTACGGCAAGACAAGCATTACCGGTGCGATCTATCTTAAGACAGACAACTCGGAAGATCTTTCCGATCCCTACAATGTTATCTTCGGTCACCACATGGATAACGGTGCCATGTTCGGTGATCTCGAAAAGTATAAGAAAGAAGATTATTTCAATTCTCACTTGGGCGGCTGGCTCTATGCGGGAGGCAGATACTATAAGCTCGATGTTTTCGCTGTCATGCTGACTGACGCTTACGATGAGAATGTTTACGATATAAAGGCGCTTACGATAAGCGAGAGGATCAAGTATATCCTCACTCATTCCGAATTCTACAGGCTCTTGAGCGACTCTGACAGACAGGCTCTCGAATTGTTCGAGAAGGAGGGCCCTGCCGTGCTCGACCAGCTCCAGAAGTCCGGAGACCCTGCAATGATCCTCGCGCTCTCCACATGCGAATCCGCCATAACAAACGGCCGTATCGTTGTTTTCTGCAAAGCTACTCCTGTCGATTACAAGGATATTCCGGGATTTGCGGACAACGGCGGTGGGAACGGCGGCAATAACGGCGGAAACAACAATGATACTCCCACTGTTATCGACAGGCTCACAGCGATCGGACATCCCTTCGGTTCCGACAACTGGGCATTCCTTAACCTTGTATGCGTCATCTACTGCATCGCAGTGTTGCTGCCTTTTACGAAGACAAAGCTCAAGTTCAGACAAAGCAGGGCGGCCAGGAAGATCAGGGAGCTCTATACCGGATACGGTTACAGCGGTTCTGATGCCATGGCGATCATCAGATATGGCAATAAGATCAAGGATAAGCTCAACCGGTTCCGTACAAGAGTCAATGTGGGTACGGCTGTAGAGATATTCATACTCTGCTCGTCAGTTCTCGTATTCTTCCTTACTGAGGATATGACGACTCCTGTGGTCATGTGTGATAAGTACACGCCGGTCATGATCGCAATTAGTGCTTTATTATTTATAATTGATGTAGTATGTTTTGTTTATAGAGATATAAGAATTTTGACACCTGAAGAAGTAGCACAGATGAACAAGACGGAAAGCACTAACAATGGCAATTGAGTACTTACTGGCAGCATTTGAGATATGGGGTATCCTTATCTGTTCCGGTATCGGAATTTATTTCTTCGTGGTCAGAAAGATCAATAACAGAGCCGATATTGTCATGTGCATCATGCAGTTCGTTACTGCGGCCACATTAACATTTGACGTCGGTGTAGTTGTAAGCCAGAATGTCGACGAGCCCTGGGCGCATGTGGTTTTCCGGTTATCGATGCTTGCTACGATGCTTCTTCAGTATCTGATGGTCGCGCTGTTCGTGGGATTTGTTAAGTATCTTGCAAGAGCAGGTAAGGCGTCGAACGCTATAGCTACGTTCACTTATTACTTTGCTGCAGGCTGCGCTCTGACCAGTATTATCTCCGCGAAATACACTCACTGGTACTATCTTATCGATGAGCACAACGTCTATCACAGACAGCCTTTGTATAATGTCGCTCTTGTTCTTATCGGTGTATTGTATGTTCTTGTCGTTCTCCAGATAATAATCTGCGCAAAGAGGCTCATGGTAAAGCAGATCATAAGCCTGCTCCTTTATGTAACGATCCCGTTCTCGATGGTAATCCTTCAGGTTATCTTTAAGCCCGGCATCGGCCTTACCAACATCGGAATGTCGATCTCGCTGATCATTATCTTCATCGTAAATAATGTCCGGATCACCTATCTCGAGGAAGAGCTCAATAAGAAGGTGCTCCAGCAGAATACGGTGCTCTTAAACCAGAACAAGGTCATTGCAGAGAAGAAGGAGGAGATCGAGAATCTCCAGCTCAACATGGTCCTTACCCAGATGCAGCCGCACTTCGTCTTCAATGTCCTGAATATCATTTATTATCTGTGCGCGAAAGATACCAAGCTCGCCCAGACTGCCATCGACAGGTTCTCAAGTTATTTAAGAGCGAATATCGATTCCCTTGTCTCTGATGAGCTGGCACCTTTCAGCAAGGAGCTGGAACATGTCAAGAATTACCTTGATCTTGAGAAACTCCGCTTCGATGAGGATCTGCAGATCGAGTATGATATCGGACCTTCGGATTTCCATATACCGATGCTCGTTGTCCAGCCTCTGGCGGAAAATGCCGTTAAACACGGAATCGCCAAGAGTACCAATGGCGGAAAGATCATAATAAGGACCATAGAGGATTTTGAGAATTTCTATATCTATGTTGTTGATAACGGCGTAGGATTCGACCCGAATAAATCACGTGCTTATGACGGCCGTTCACATATCGGAATCGATA
>CAMJGB010000158.1 GCA_946405115.1 uncultured Clostridia bacterium
AGAATCCTGTGTAAGTGTCTGGTCGATACGAAGAGCGATCTCCTCGCCAACCTTCATCTCACCGGAAAGTAGATGGTCCTTAATGATCTTCTGCGAAATTGTTAAACCCATGAAAGTTCCTCCATATATATAAATAATACGTACGCATTAAATTATGCCACGGAAACGATTATATTGTCCGTGGCTTTGAGTTGTCAATTTTAATAAGGATTTTTGCAAGTTTCTATCTTATTTCTTGCAAAATATAGCCGATGATCGATGCCGCTGAAGCTGCATTAAGTGATTCAGCCTTGCCCTGCATTCGTATTTTCACCTTTATATCGCACTGGTCAATAGTGCATTTTTTAAGTCCTGCGCCTTCATTTCCGATGAAATATGCGGCCGGAAGATCGATCTTCGCCTTACTTAGATCATCACCGTTAAGTTCAGCTGCGATTATCTTAACGCCCTTATCGTGAAGGGCCTTGATCATCTCATCCGAATCTTCGAAGCTTAATACGTTAACTCTCCAGATGGAGCCCATCGAAGACCTTACGACCTTGTCGTTAAAGGGATCAACAGTGTTCTTCGTAATGAGTATCCCCGTGAAGTCGAACGCATCGGCAATTCTTATCATCGTTCCGAGGTTTCCGGGATCCTGGATATCCTCAAGGCACATGAATATGTCCTTACCGTCTCCTCTTAAGGTGATATCGCCTGTGGATACGGGACGCTTTGCAACCAATGCCATGCCCTGGGGATGAACAGTCTGGGAGATCTTCTTAAAGCAAGCCTCGTTAAGAAGAATGCATTCGCATCCTTCGTTACTTGAAGATACGCTTTCCGCCCACTCTCTGTGAGCTTCGTCTGCGATAACCATGGACGGCACTACGCCGCCACCTATGGCATCCTCGCAGGACCTCTTCCCTTCAATAAGCACAACACCCTCACGGCGGGCATTCTTGCCGTCGTGAAGCGATGCTATGTACTTAACCTTGGCATTATCTTTACTTGTGATCAAATCCACTTAAGTTACCGTCACTGACCATAGACTATAAACAGCGGGCTGTACGAAGCGACGCCTACCTGCATCGGTCCGAAGCTTATGCCGTTTACGATGACGTCCGAACTAAGACTTACTGCCGGACTTTCAAGTTCCTCTATCTTAAGCGAATTCGTGCTGTCGTCAAGCTTAAAGTAAACTCCCTCATGGCCACGGTTGATGATAACCACAACCTTACGTGCACCCTGCGAAGGCATTACGGACTCACCGAAGAAGTCACGGTTCTCGTTATCGAGGTAACGCTCGAAAGCGATGACGTTCTCTGATGTGTAAAGCGTTCTGTAGAAGCCCGTCTTAAGCACGCGGTTATCAACACGAAGCTTAGCTAATTTACGAACATAATCAAGATGCTCAGCATTCTCGCCGTCGACCTTGCCCCAAGGATATGTTCTTCTGTTGAAAGGATCCTTGTAGCCGTCCATCAAAATCTCGTCTCCATAGTAAACGCAGGGAGCTCCGATGTAGCCGATCTGAATCGCGTAACCCAACTTACAAAGGTCAGCGCACTTTGAAGCTTCAGCCTCAGGCACCTTGATCTTCTGCTGATCTTCCTTGTTGTCCGTGTCGTAAGGCTTGCTCATCATGGTATAGAACCTCGGCACGTCGTGTGACGACAGAAGGTTCATTATGCAGTAATAGCTCTCCATGGGATAGCGCTCACGGTAACCCTCGAGACGCGAGTTAAAGACCTTCGCCGACACGTATCCCTGCAGGAACTCAAGAACTGTAGTCCTGAACGTATAGCCCATGACGGAATCGTGTGAAGTTCCGAGCATGAAGTCTCTGTAGGAGCCGTAGGAACACTTGTTGCTTGCGTCTTCCCACACCTCGCCTACGAGCATGCCCTCGCCGTCAGTCTTGCGCTTAATTACGTCTCTCATCTGTCTTATAAACGAATCCGGAAGCTCGTCTGATACATCGAGCCTTAAGCCCGAAGCACCGCGTGACATCCAAGTATCGACGACACCGCCCTCACCGAAAATGAAACGTCTGTACGAGAGGTTGTTCTCATCGACATTAGGAAGATCGGGAAATCCCCACCAGGAATCGTAGACCGTATATCCGTCTTCGTTCTTGTAGAAGTTATACCAGGAACGGTACTTGCTCTCCTTGCCCTTCTCATAAGCTTCGAAAGCGCCCGTACCCTCGTAACGGTTAAACTTGTTGAAGTACCTTGAGTCTGCTCCCGTGTGTGAGAACACGCCGTCAAGGATGAGCTTTATGCCCTTACTGTCGCATGCTTTTCGAAAAGAGTCGAAAGCCTCGTTGCCTCCGAGCATGGGATCCACGCTAAGGTAGTCCGCAGTGTCGTACCTGTGTGAAGATCTTGCTTCAAAGATGGGGTTCAGATAGATGATGTCTATGCCCAAAGACTTGATGTAATCGAGGTGCTCTTCGATGCCCTTAAGCGAGCCTCCGAAGAAGTCACATGCAAGGTAACCCGTAGAAGGCTTACCCTTGATATCAACATCCTCATACCAGTCCACGTGATAGACACGTTCTTCCCTCGGAGATGCATTCATCATGCGCTCTACCGTGAACTCAGAATCCCTGGCGAATCGGTCCGGGAAGATCTGATAGATAAGTGCACCCTTCATGTGGTCGGGTGTCTTATAATCTCTGACATATGTTGTGATCTGCCATGCGTAAGGATACTTATCCTCATCGGCACCGATCCTCGGCGGCTCGTGGTAAAGCTTACCTGAACCGTCTTCCGTGTCACCTTCCATAACATAGTACTTCGTGTGAACAGCAGTCGTTACCGTTCCGTCTTCCAAAGTCACTTCTTCAGCGATCTTCATTCTGAACCAATAAAAGACGAGACCCGGCTCATGCGGGAGCATAAGTCTGGTCTCGTATCTTTTTGTTCCTTTTTCAGTACTTACGGTCTTGATCTTGTGCATCGGCTCCTCATGATAAGAGAAACCGTAAAGGCCGTAAGCGTAGCAGAAAGTAACTTCCTTGCTGCCCTTCGAAGCGTCAAATCTTATAGTTACTTCAGTATCTGTCGGCTGGGCGCCGAATGGTGACCTGTACTCAAGACTTCGTGACGCATGAAAGAACATTACTTACTTTGTCTCTTCTTTCTTATCTGACTTAGCGGCAGCGGACTTCTTAGCAGAAGACTTCTTTGCAGGCGCCTTCTTAGCAGCAGGCTTCTTTGCTTCTGCCTTCTTAGGCTCAGGCTTCTCCTCTGCCTTTACCTCAGGCTTCTCCTCCTCAAGAGGGATACCCGTGATAAGTGAATAGAGTCCTGCGTATTCCTTAGCACTCTTCTTCCAGGAATAGTCTCCGCTCATACCTGTCTTGATGAGCTTATCCCAGACATCCTTGTGATTTCTGTAAAGGTCACAAGCATACTTTGTTACGAACAGGAACTCGTGTGCATTGATGTTAGCGAATGAGAATCCGTTACCCTCACCTGTGAACTCGTTGTAAGGAGTTACAGTGTCCTTAAGTCCGCCTGTCTCACGTACAACAGGTACAGTACCGTATGCCATTGAAACGAGCTGTGAAAGACCGCAGGGCTCGAACAGTGAAGGCATAAGGAAGATATCGGCACCGGCATAGATCGTATGAGCAAGACCTGAATCGAAGTCGATGCAAGCGCACATCTTACCGGGATTTCTGTTAGCCGTATCAACAAGTGCTCTCTCGTAGTAGTTGTCACCTGTACCGAGGATAACGATCTGCATACCGTCGTAAAGCATCTCATCAAGTACATAGAGCAAGAGGTCCAAGCCCTTCTGATCTACAAGTCTTGAGATCATTGCGCACAAAGGTGCACCGGGATTAACCTCGAGACCGAGCTGCTTCTGGAGCGACTCCTTACAAGCTGCCTTACCCTTCTGGTATGTCTTGATATCGTACTTAACCGGAATCTTGTCATCCTTCTTAGGATTGTACTCAAGGTCATTGATACCGTTAAGGATACCGGATACCTTGTAAGCATACTTCTGGAGAGTATAGTTCAATCCCTCGCCGTAATAATCAGTCATGATCTCATAAGCATATGTAGGAGAAACTGTAGTTACGGAATTGGAGAATACGATACCTGCCTTCATGAAGTTGATGGCACGGTCCTTGATACAGAACTCGTCTCTCAAGTACTCATCAGGAAGATCGAGCATCTCTCTTACAACGTCAGTAGCGTGAACACCCTGATACTTCAGATTGTGGATTGTAAATACAGTCTGAACGTTGGTGTGATAGCCGTGCTTCTTGAAGTGTGCATCGAGAAGCAAAGGCATCATACCTGTCTGCCAGTCATTGCAGTGGAGAACGTTAGGCTCGAAGTTCATGAAGTCACCCATGAAGTCGAGGACTGCTCTCTGATAGAAGCAATAACGCTCGATGTCGAATACATACTCAACATAGACCTGGTCAAAGTTGAAGTAATACTCGTTATCTACAAAGTAGAAGATAGTGTCGTTCTTCTCGAGCTGGAACAAACCTGCATAAAGGGATCTCCATCCCATTCTTACAAGCTTCCATCCGAGGAACTGCATCTCATCCTGATACTTAATCTTGATCTTCTTATAAAGAGGAAGAATTACTCTTGCATCAACGTTGTCCTTGTTAAGCTCAACGGGAAGTGCTCCGACTACGTCTGCAAGACCTCCGACCTTAACGAAAGGGCTAACTTCAGATGATGCAAATAATACTTTAATCTTATCCATAATCAGATACCTGCTCCTTTTCCGATAACTACGGGATAATCCGGATGTCCGATGAGTCTTACGCCCGGCCTTACGAATGAATTCTTATCAAGGATTACATTCTCAAGGTAGCAGTTCTCTGAGATGTGAACATCCTGCATTACTACGCAGTTCTTAACCGTTGTGTTCTTTGAGA
>CAMJGB010000159.1 GCA_946405115.1 uncultured Clostridia bacterium
GCTACAGGCGTAGACAGAATCACGATTCCCGATAGCACGGGTCTTGTCGGAAAAGCAATTACAAACAAGTCTGTAGTCGTAACAAACGATCCTTATAATGACCCTGACTTCAATTCTAACGTAGATAAGAAAACAGGCTATGTCACCAAGTCCGTAATGGTTCTTCCCGTTGCTGACGTAAACGGTGAATTCATCGGTGCATTCCAGCTCATAAACAAGTTCGACAGCAAGGGATTTGATGTCGTGGAAGATTCACGTAAGCTCTCACTCCCCGCTTTGATCTGCGGACTTGCACTCGAGTCCGATACGTTCCTTGATGACGCTCATCACGACCGTCTTACAAAGCTTAAGAACCGTATCGGTTTCTATCACGACTTCTCGAAGAAATACATCAAGTATCTTGAGGATGACTGCGATAAGCCTTTGAGCATGTTCATATGCGATATTGATAAGTTCAAGCTCGTTAACGACACATACGGTCATAACGCAGGCGACCAGGTTCTTGAGTTCGCAGCAAAGCTTCTCATGGAATCATGTGAGGAAGGCGAGAATGCCTACAGATGGGGCGGCGAGGAATTTATCATCCTGATGCCTGACACCAACCTTGAGCAGGCTGCAGCAAAGGCTGAGAAGCTTCGTAAGACCATTGAGGCTTCCGAGTTCCCTGCAGACGGAGTCTTCATCAAGAAGACGATGAGCTTCGGTGTTCATGAGTTCGTTAAGAACAAGTCCATCGAGGACAACGTAAGCATCGCAGACGGCCGTCTGTACACTGCTAAGGAAACAGGAAGGAACAAGGTAGTTTACCAGTAATCCGTTATGGAGTTTGAAGAAAGACCGCCTATCATAGGACGTATACTTAAGATTCTCGCCATCGTGATCGTATTGGTCGCTGTAGGTCTGTTCGTCCTGATAAGCATAAAGACAAAGACAACATCGATGAGGATCATCAGCATTACCGGAAGTGTCCTTGTTCAGGATACCGAAGGCACTGCAGTTCACATTGGAAGTGATTCCGTTATCTTAAGCGGATACACTGTAAGCTCAGGTGCATCAGGTTCAGCTTCTGTTGCCCTTGATACCAATAAGACTGTCACGATTGATGAGAACACACGCGCAGTCTTCAGAAGAACCGATGAGATCATAAGCGTTGATCTTGATCTCGGCGGATTATTCTTCGAGGCTGCTAAGCCTCTCATGATGGGCGAATCATTCACGATCAACACAGGAACATTAACCATGCATCTAAGCTCCGCATCGGGCTATTTGCAGACATTGGAGGACGGAACGACTTCTCTTACGGTAACTTCCGGAGAAGTTGATGTAATCGACAGATCAAGCAACTATGCAGTAGCCGTTACGGCAGGTCAGAAGGTTACGATCAATCTTACTTCAGGCACACTTGAAGACTGTATCCTGGAACGTGTTACCGAGAACGATCTTAACGACTTCGTACTGGCATATCTTCTCGACAGATGGGAATTAAGAGATACCATTTGCTTTCAGACGGGCTGGGACAACGAGACACTCATAATACTTGCAGGAGGAACTCCTGAGACTGAGGAGACGTATGCATCTGAGACGGAAGAGACCGAATCTTCCACACCGACTCCTACTCCGAGGCCCACTTCAACGCCCCGGCCCTCACCTACACCGGAACCTGAAGTATTAGTTGAGCCTGCGGCGCAGGTTGTGCCTGAAGTGATTCCCGAGACACCGGCCGAACCCGAGGTAGCCCCGGAGACACCCGCTGAAACGGAAGCACAGCAGACTGAAGCGACTGAGGCAACAGAAGCTCCCGAACAGACACAGGCACCCGAGCAGACTGAGCCGGCGCCGGAGCCTGAACAACAGAACGAAGCAACATAAACAAAGGATCGGCTGATGCCGATCCTTCTTATTTATTCTTAATCTTGAGACCTTTTAAATACTCTTTCTGTTCGGGTGTTATTCGGTAGCTTTCAACCGACTTCTGAATGGCTTTGTTGTGAGTCCACACATCAAGTTTCTTCTTCTCAATATACGGAAGAACAGCATCGTACTGCTTAGCCAAAGCAGTGGCAAAATACCAGGCTATCATCATGTTGACGTAGTATTCATCTGACCTTAACTTAGCTACCATCTTCGGATACTTGGGATCAAAATCATCATCCAGGAAATGCTCCATAAGCATTCCGATACCAAATCTAATCGTATAAGTCTCACTTGATGATATCCATTCATCAATGGCTGTAAGAAGTTCTGCGCGATGCTTCTTAAACACCTTGGGTGACATCTGGTCGCAGGTAGCCCAGTTGTTAACAAAAGGAAGGAATTTTCTTACTTCATCAAGGCATCTGTCGTAGTCTTTCATCTCGCTTAAGATGAACGCATGAAGCTGATCTTCATCGAAGAATTCGTGAGGCAGCACAGCAAGAAACTCACCTATATCTTCCCTCTTCGAAAGATCCTTCGCATACTTACGAAGAATGGGAGTTCTTACTCCGATGATCCTGGCGATATCAACGGACGGGATGGTCTTAGCCTGAAGCTTTCTGTAATCCTCATCCTGATTCTTATACAATTCCTTACGTATTTCTTCGGTTATTCCTCGCATACCCTTGCATCCGTTAATGTACAGTAAGTAAATCCGTTCTGGTGATAGATGTCGAAGGTTCCGATAACACAAATCTCTTCCCCTTCATCAGGATAAGTATAACCTTCATCATCGACCAAAACAAACTCTATGCCCTGGGCACAGCATGCGGTTGCATCCTGTATTATGCAGGCGTAGTAATCGGTATCAGTGAACTCATCGTAATAGTGCGAGAACTGTCCGTTCATCTTAACTACCATGCCGACGTAATCGTAAGGATCCGATACCATACAGTAGACGACTGAATATACCATAGTAGACGAGAGGGTCGTTATGTCTATGTCAATTCCGTCAGTGCCGTTACGGAAGACTGCGGCTTCTTCAGCGACAGGCGCCTGAACTGATGTGACCGTCGTCGGATCAGGAGTGTAAGCAGAAGGATATGTCTCTATGGGGGCATCAGAAGAGCATCCTGCAAACGATAAAATGATTCCTGTAACGAGTACGATCGATAACGCTCTTAATGACTTCATCGCCTTACACCTCCTGCAACAAATCCGGTCACATAACAGATAAGAAATGCACCTACATCAACAGCTACTATCGTCGAGCCAACAGGTGTTCCTCCGAGTATGGAAATCAGAAGGCCTGTTAATGCGCATATAACAGACAGCACCGCCGAGAATACGGTTACGCTTTTAAAGCTTTTGAACAGTCTCATTGCCGACAGCGCCGGGAATATTATGAGAGCAGATATAAGAAGCGATCCCACAAGATTCATCGCAAGCACAATTATCACAGCGATCACCACTGCGATGAGAAGGTTATAAAGATCTGCATTTACTCCGGAAGCCTTGGAGAAATCCTCATCAAAAGTAACGGCAAAGATCTTGTTATAGAAGAAGATGAATATGAGCACTACGGCGATCGATAATGCGACACATAGCCACACCTCGCTCTTTGTAAGCGTAAGGATGGATGTAGAGCCGAATAACGTACTGCACACATCTCCCGTAAGATTGGATGACGTCGAGAATATGTTCATGAGAAGATATCCAAATGCCAAAGCTCCTACCGATATCATGGCTATGACGGCATCACCTTTGATCTTCGTGTTCCTTCCGGTACGAAGCAAAAGAATCGCACAGACAACGGTTACGGGAAGCACGATGAGCATGTTGTCAGAAAGGTCCAATACTGTTCCGATTGCCATTGCTCCGAAGGCAACATGAGATAAGCCGTCACCTATAAACGAGAACCTTTTAAGAACGAGCGTAACCCCAAGGAAAGACGAGCACAAAGCTATGAGCACGCCTACAATCAAAGCATACCTTACAAAAGGGTAATTCATGTAAAACAGAAGTTTCTCAAGCATCGGCTTCACCCCCTTTTCGAAGTGCGAGGAAGGACTTACCCACGCCGCTTTCCGCATACTCCTCACGTGTACCGAAGAATATGCTGTTGCCTATGTGAAGTATGTTGCTTGCGTAGGAAAGCGCAGCACCGAGGTCGTGTGAGATCATGATTATGGTTATGCCTTCCTTGTTAAGGTTTGAAATGAGCTCGTACATCTGCTCCGTAACAAGAGGATCAAGCCCAGCCACGGGCTCGTCGAGAAGTATCAGCTTTTGTGTGGCGCATAAAGCACGCGCAAGAAGCACACGCTGCTGCTGACCTCCCGAAAGTTCCCTGTAGCAGCGATCAGAAAGAGACGTGATTCCCATGCGCTCCATGTTCATCTTAGCAAGCTTCTTATGCTCGCTGCTGTAAAAGGGCCTTATGCCGCAGCGGCCCTGGCATCCTGAGAGAACTATCTCTTTTACGGATGCCGGGAAATCCTTCTGGATCAATGTCTGCTGCGGCAAGTACCCTGTCTCATTACGCTTTAAGCCGTCACCATAAATGATCTCGCCTTTTATGGGTTCCTTAAGGTGAAGCAGCGCCTTCATGAGCGTAGACTTGCCCGAACCGTTCTCGCCTACGACACAAAGGTAATCACCCTCATTAACACTGAAATTTATACCTTGAGCGATCACTTCGGATTCATATCCGAGCGACAGATCTTTTACGGTGAGTAAAGCCATATTATGCCTCCGTAGAAAGTGCCTCTCTGAGAACGCTTAAGTTGTTTTCCATAATCGAAAGATAAGAAGCGCCGGCTGCTACGTCTTCAGATGTAGTGGACTGCATTGAATCAAGAGAGAGGATCTGCTGGTCTCCTGTCGCAGTATTCTGAACGATAGTCTCGGCGATGCTGTGATCGTCTCCCTCGATAGTAAGTACTGTTGTAA
>CAMJGB010000160.1 GCA_946405115.1 uncultured Clostridia bacterium
GCAAGAACAATGAAAGACTCGAGACCAGCCCTCTCATCTACCATTCCGTGCTTAAGATCGTAATCGTTTTTGTAGCACAGATTGTAGAGCATTAATAACTTATCCATATTGAAATTGCGGGCCTGATCCATGAGTTTCTTGGCAACAAAATCCCTAACGCCCATACGGGTCACAATATCACGCTTATTATTAAGTTCCTTGGCACATATGAGCATTCTGATGTGTCTTGCCAGCATGAATCTGATTCTCGGAAGCGGTTCCTTTAACTTAATAAGGTTATCAAGAAGAATAAGAGCCGAAGCGGCATTGCCGTCGCCGACTGCATCTGTAATCTTGAATATATCCGCATGAACATCAGGTTCACATAATTCATCTACTATCTCATAAGTAATGTTCTTAGTATCCGTTGCCGAACAATACATGGCGATACGTTTCATTGCAGTTTCAATCCTTCTCATGGAAGAATCATATCTGCTGATGATGCTCTCTCCTGCTTCAGTATCAAGGGAAAGCCCCTGTTTGCCGAATCCTTTTGTGAGGAATCCCATAAGGGCTGCTTCCTCAAGATATTTAACTTCGCAGACGATACCGTTTTTTACGAAGGCATCGTAGAGTTTCTTTTTTCTCTTATCGACTTTATCTGTAACGAATACAAGTACCGTACCTTCAGGTATCTTCGCGATGATATCAGGAAGCTTCTCGGTGGAATCCTTATCGAATTCGAAGTTAATTACTTCAACAACTCTTTTCTTTGAAGCCCAAGCGGGAAGTTCGATGTTCTCAACGATCTTATCGACTTGAACAGCCTTGCCGCCGAAGTCGAGTCTTATTGAATCCATCTGCTCGAAGCCCTTCTCAAGGTACTTCATTCTGATAGTACGTACAGCAAGCTCGATGAAGAAATCTTCTTCACCGTAAATAAGGAAAAGATTGTCGTCATTCTCCTTAATCGTCTTATTAAGTACGTTGGTCTGAATTATCATAAATTGAAACCTTCACTATGAGCCCAGCACCAGCAATAAGCCTGCGTTCTTGCTGCAAAATGCTCATCAGTCTTAAGAAGCTCACGCATCTGTTCCTTAGTAAACCAAATGGCTTCAATCTCTTCCTCATCTGATGTTGAAGGCGCAAACTCTCCTTCTGCTTCACCTACAACAACTATAGACTTCTCATTCATGATTCCTACAGCACTGAAGCAAACCGGCCAAACATCCTTAACTTCTGTAAGTGTAAGACCTGTCTCTTCCCAAAGCTCTCTCTTTGCAGCTGTCTTGTAGTCTTCGCCGGGATCGATGAGACCTGCAGGGAAATTATAAGCATAGGTACCGACAGCCATTCTGAATTCTTTATTAAGAAGTATCTTGTTGCCGCTTTTATCATGGATAATAAGCACAACAGCATCGCAAGCTGAGTTCTTAAGATCTTCAAATGAATTGAGACTGTTGCTTCTGCTTACGATCTCGTAATTCTTAATGTTGCCTGCATCCGTCTTATACTGAACGTTATATCTTGTTATAAACTTGCTCTCGTAGAGCTTCTCGATTCCAAGGAATTCCATTACTTCTCTCCCATTCTCTTCTTGATGATCTCTTCACTTGCAACGGAATAACCGAAGAAGCCGAGCTTCTTGCCGAGAAGGAAGTATTCTCCGTGGTTGTAAGCAACAAGATTAGCATTATCAAGGCATAATCTTCCGTTCTCGTCGAGAAGGTAAGAATCAGCTGTAACACCGACGACAGTTGCAGTAAATACATCGTGGGAAGGAAGTTCCGTTACAGACTCAACCTTACAAGAGATTGATACAGGTGCCTCCTTGATGGCGTAAGCATATTCAAGATCATCTGCCTTAACTGCTGTAAGTCCGCATGTTGCAAACTTATCTATGTCAGCTCCGCTCTTAACTCCACAGAGATCACAGGGTTTGCAAAGCTGCTTGTTAACAAGGTTAATTACAAACTCTCCCGTCTCGCTTATAAGCTTGTGTGAATGTCTGGATTTTCTTATGGATACTGAAACCATAGGAGGCTCGGAGTTGATAGTTCCTGCCCAAGCAACGGTAATTATGTTAGGTCTTCCTTCTGTTGTTGAAGGATCCTTGCCTGCGCATGAGATCATTACCACGGGAACCGGGTTAAGTATTGTAGATGCGCCTACGTTTATCTTGTCGTGTTTTGCCATTATTAAGCCTCCTTAGGCAAGCGGCAGTGCCGCGAATAATTCATGTGTAAGAAGAAAGTCCTTGAATTCTACACCATCTTTGAATCCTACGAGCTTTCCGTTCTTGCCGATTACCCTGTGACAGGGCACGATAATCGGCACGGGATTCTCTGAACAAGCGTGTCCTACAGCTCTTGTAAGCTTGCTTGCTTTCTTATAGTCTCCTCCCGTAAGTTCAAGTGCTATGTCTTCGTAACTTATCGTATATCCGTAAGGTATCTTCTTGATACACTCCCATACAGACTTTCTGAAATCTGAAGCTTCATTAACGACTACATTGATGTCAAAAGACTGTCTGGTCTTAAGAAGATACTCTCTTATCTCGCTTATTGCACGCGTAACTTCAGCAGGAAGTCCTTCAGGATCGTACTCTTTATAGCACTCGGAGCCTCTCGGACTCATCTTGCCGTCTGTTATAAGTCCTGAATGATCTGCACAAAGTCTGATGTGCTCGTTAACAGGCGTCTCATCGAACCTTAAGAAAGAAATGTCATCAATATAATCCACTCCGCCCGACACAGCTATGACGCCTCTTTGGAAAGGAAGGAAACCGACGTTGTACTTCTTGTACATCGGCATCGTTATGTAGAAAAGACCTGCATCACAATAAGATCCGTTAATAAGAAGCTCCTCGTGAAGCACAGCTTCCTGCAAAAAGCCGTTGCTTATAAGGTTACGCTCTATCTCCTTGTCCTCGGTAGAAATTATGGCGCTTACCTTGTAAATGTTCTTTTCGAAAAAGAAGTACGAGATAAGGCTGTCGATGAACTCCGCTGATACTACACCTAAAGTGAAGCGCACTTTTACTGCATACGAGCTTGTGAAGGTGCAGCGCGAGAACTGCGAAAAGCTATCGTCAGTGTAGATAGTCTTGCCGCGAATGTAGTCTTCAGTCGCAACAACAGTGTCGAAGCCCAAAAGCTTCTTAAGCTTCGATGCATCCTGAATACGTACCTTCCTGACAGAACTCATGTTAATCTACCGCCACGGAATAATCAGCATAATCCATATACTGTTCGTAAAGCATTGCCTGTGCACCGAACTGTTCATCCGAAGAGATCAATCCCCAGACACTGTCCGTGCTTATCGGCGGGAAGTAACCTCTTAAGGTTTCCATTCTTCTAAGCAGCATCTGTGCATCTTTGTCAAAGCAGATAAACGAAGCAAAATCTGCTGCAAACTCGGAATCCTCACAGGAAGACGACAGGCATATGGGATAAACAACGGCATTTACATTCTCGGAAGGCAGCATGGTGAAGTAAAGACCATCCGGATAGTAAGCACTCCATGTATCAAATTCACCGGAATTCATAAGCCACATTCCGCATGATCTCGATACGCGCGGATCGGCGCCGAAGTTATCCGTAGTAGAAGTAAGTCCTTCATTTGAAAGCGTTTCAGCTATGTCCTCTCCAAGGAAAGGAATAAGGCTGTCAGCATCGTAAAACCTTGTTACGTATGTGTTTCCGTCAGAGTTTATTCCCGGAATGTCTTCAATGTAGTCGATTAGTTCATCAGTATTCATGTTGTAAGTGGGAATTCCCGAGTCAGGAAGGTACTCTCTGCTTCCTGTAAGAAGATATACAGTTGAATAGAACGGAAGACCGTAGTGTTCTGAACCAGATCTTAATGCATCCAAGGAAGACAGATATACAAATGAAGATGAGATAGTATCGTCGTTGAACAGATATTGATCAAAAGGGATAACCATATCCTCTGAGATCATCTCATTCATGTCAGCTGCAAGAAATAAATCAGGATAAATACCGTCAGCTGCAAGTGATTCCAATGTGTCTAAGGATTCTCCCGTACCAGTTGTTGTGATCGTATTAACTACCCAGGGAGTGTTAATGGCATCAAGATACTCAATGCTTATGTCAGCTCCTGTCATATCCGCAGGGAAAAGATCGTTGTTCTTAGCATAATAGAGCTTCATCAGAAGATTAACGGTCTCATCAGATAAAGGAAGTGCGACTGTAATCTCATGAAGACCAGAAGTTGAATCATATTCTTCTTCAGTCTCGATTCTTGATGTTCTTCTGGAATTGTTGGAGAAGGTAATATGAGGAAAAGTATTCTCTTCAGCAGTACAGCCTGCCAGACAAAAGCAGGACATAATCAACGATATAATCACTGTAATCGAAGTCAGATGCTTTCTCATAATTCCTCCTTCATAATTATAGCATTAAAAATAAAAGACAATACTTAGCAGAACCTATTCATTGTTGATTTTGCTATCGTATTAAGGTAATATCGTTAGGCTAATTCGCGGATGTGGTGGAATTGGCAGACGCGCTAGCTTCAGGTGCTAGTGGGAGCAATCTCGTGCGGGTTCAAGTCCCGCCATCCGCACCATCTTCATAAACCCCGCTCTTGGCCGCGGACAGTGCGCTCGTCGCGTTGCTCCTCCGCAACTTGCAGAGCGGGGTTTATTCGATATTATCATTAAAATTTGTCATTGACTGCTTATTGCTGTAAGAGTATTATGATGTAGATTTATACAAAACCTTGCATAATTATACAATTCAATGCATTTTAATTAACGGAGGTGCCATATGGCAAAAGAAAAATTCTTACTCGCATATTCAGGCGGACTTGATACATCCATCATCATCCCCTGGCTTCTTGAGAACTATGACT